>NZ_JBSGJD010000168.1:0-21607 GCF_053605405.1 Amycolatopsis sp. NPDC003861 | reverse complement strand
TGACGCCGGTCCAGGCGAACGGCAGCCGCGGACCGGTGCCGCCGCCGCGCAGGCCCAGGGCGTGCAGCGCGGCGTCCAGCAGAGCCGGGTGCAGGCCGAACCCGCTCGCCTGCGGCTCCGGCAGCGCGACCTCGGCGTAGATCTCCTCGCCGAGGCGCCAGGCTGCGCGCAGGCCGCGGAAGGCAGGTCCGTAGCCGAACCCGGACGCCGCGAGAGTCTCGTAGAAGCCGGTGACCGCAATGGGTTCCGCTCCGGTGGGCGGCCATTCGGCCCAGGAGGCCGGTTGTGCCGTGGCTGCCGGTGCGAGGACGCCTGCGGCGTGCGCGGTCCAGTCGTCGCGGCCCTCCGGACGCGAGTGGATCGTCAGTTCGCGACGGCCGTCGTCGTCCGGGCCGGCGACCGCCACCTGGATCGCGACGGCGTCCTGCTCGCGCAGCACGAGCGGCGCGGCGAGGGTCAGTTCCTCGACCACCGGGCAGCCAGCTTGGTCGCCGGCGCGGATCGCCAGCTCGACGAAGGCGGTGCCGGGCAGGAGAACCGTGCCGAGCACGGCGTGGTCGGCGAGCCACGGTTGGGTCGCGAGGGACAGCCGCCCGGTGAGGACGACACCGTCGCCCCCGGCCAGCGGCAGGGTCGCGGCCAGCAGCGGGTGTGCCGCGTCGGTGAGCCCGGCCGCGCCGACGTCCCCGGCGGGCGCCGAAACCTCGGGCCAGTAGCGGCGGTGCTGGAAGGCGTACGTCGGCAGCGGGACGCGGCGGGCGCCGGTGAACGCGGCCGAGAGGTCGACCGGGACGCCGCGGACCCACAGCCCGGCGAGCGCGGTGGCGAACGTGCGCTCCTCCGGCCGGTCGCGGCGCAGCAGCGGCACGGCCACCACGTCCTCGCCGAGGCAGTCGGCCGCCATCGCGCTGAGCACGGCGTCCGGGCCGGCTTCGAGGAACGTCCGGACGCCCAGGCCGGCCAGGGTGGCGACGGCGTCGGCGAACCGCACCGACGCCCGCACCTGCCGCACCCAGTAGTCCGGAGTGGACAGTTCCGGCCCGGCGAGCCGCCCGGTCACCGTGGAAACCACGGCGCGTTCGGCCGGGTGGTAGGTCAGCCGCCGCGCGACCGCGGCGAAGTCGTCGAGCATCGCGTCCATCCGCGGCGAGTGGAACGCGTGGCTCACCTTGAGCCGCTTGGTCCGCACACCGGCCGCCGCGAACCCGGCGGCCAGCGCCAGCACGACGTCCTCGTCGCCGGAGACGACGACCGAACCGGGCCCGTTGACCGCCGCGATGCCGGCCCGGCCACCGGTCTTGGCCACCTCGGCGGCCACGGCTTCCTCGCCGGCGCGCAGCGAAACCATCGCCCCGCCGTCCGGCAGGGCCTCCATCAGGCGGCCGCGGGCGGCGACCAGCTCGGCGGCGTCGGCCAGCGACAGCACCCCGGCGACGTGCGCCGCGACCAGCTCGCCGATCGAGTGGCCGGCGAGGTGGTCCGGCCGCACGCCCCAGCTCTCGGCCAGCCGGAACAGGGCCAGCTCGACGGCGAACAGCGCGGGCTGGGTGTAGGCCGTCCGGTCCAGTTGCGCCTCGGTGCCAGGCTCGGCGAAGACGACGTCGCGCAGCGGGTGCTCCAGGTGCGGGTCGAGGTGCGCACAGGCTTCGTCGAACGCGTCGGCGTAGACCGCGAACCGGTCGTAGAGTTCCCGGCCCATCCCGGCGCGCTGGGCGCCCTGGCCGGTGAACAGCACGGCGAGCGGGCCGGTGGCCGCCTCGCCCTGGACGACCTCGGGCGCGGGCGTGCCGCCGGCGAGCGCGGCCAGGCCCGTCCGGAAGTCCTCGGCCGTCGTCCCGAGCACGACGGCACGGTGGTCCAGGGCCGCCCGGCCGGTGGTCAGGGAGAATCCGACGTCGGCCGAGCGGGCGTCCACTTCGGACAGGAGGATGGCCTGGGCGCGCAGCGCGGCGACCGACCGGCCCGAGACCGGCCACGGCACCCACCCCGTGACCTCGGCCGCGGCCGGTTCGGGAGCGGGTTCGGCCTGCTCGATGATGGTGTGCGCGTTGGTGCCGGAAATACCGAACGAGGAGATCCCGGCCCGGCGCGGCCGGTCGGCCGGCCATTCGCGGGCCTCGGTGAGCAGTTCGACCGCACCGGCTGTCCAGTCCACATGGGACGTCGGTGCATCGAGGTGGAGGGACTTCGGCAGCACGCCGTGGCGCATGGCCATGACCATCTTGATGATCCCGGCGGCTCCGGCGGCGGCCTGCGTGTGCCCGATGTTCGACTTCACCGAACCGAGCCACAGCGGGGTTTCGCGGTCCTGGCCGTAGGCGGCCAGCACGGCCTGCGCCTCGATCGGGTCGCCCAGCGTGGTCCCGGTGCCGTGTGCCTCGACGACGTCCACATCGGACGGTTCGAGTCCGGCGTCGGCCAGTGCCGCGCGGATCACGCGTTGCTGCGACGGCCCGTTCGGCGCGGTCAGGCCGTTCGACGCGCCATCGGAGTTGATCGCCGAACCGCGGACGAGCGCCAGGACTTCGTGACCGTTGCGCCGCGCGTCCGACAGGCGTTCCAGCAGGAGCAGGCCCGCGCCCTCGGCCCAGCCGGTGCCGTCGGCCGCCTCGGCGAACGGCTTGCACCGGCCGTCGGGGGCCAGCCCGCGCTGCCGGCTGAACTCGACGAACGCCCCCGGCGTCGACATGACCGTGACCCCGCCGGCGACGGCCAGCGTGGACTCGCCCCGGCGCAGCGACTGGCCGGCCAGGTGCAGCGCAACCAGCGACGACGAGCACGCGGTGTCGACCGCGACCGACGGCCCTTCCAGCCCGAAGGTGTAAGAGACGCGCCCGGCGATGACGCTGGTGGTGTTCCCGGTCAGCAAGTGGCCCTCGACGCCGTCGGACGCGCCGAGCAGGGTGACGTAGTCCTGGCCGTTGGTGCCGGCGAACACCCCGGTCTTCGTGCCGCGCAGCGCGTGCGGGTCGATGCCGGCGCGCTCGAACAGCTCCCACGACGTCTCCAGCAGCAGCCGCTGCTGCGGGTCCATCGCCAGAGCTTCGCGGGGTGAGATGCCGAAGAACCCGGCGTCGAACTCCGTGACACCGTCGAGGAAGCCGCCCTCCCGGGTGTAGCTGCGGCCGCTCTTGCCCGGGTCCGGGTCGTACAGCGCGCCGACGTCCCAGCCGCGGTCGGCGGGGAACGGGGCGATGCCGTCGCCGCCTTCGCCGACCAGGCGCCAGAGGTCTTCCGGCGAGCGGACCCCGCCCGGGTAGCGGCAGCTCATGGCGATGATCGCGATCGGGTCGTCGTCGACGGCGGCCGCGGCCGTGGGCCGCTCCGGGGTGTCGGCGCCGAAGATCTCCGCCAGCAGGCGGTCGGTCAGGTCCGCCGGGGTCGGGTGGTCGAACACGAGCGTCGAGGGCAGGGTGAGGCCGGTTTCGGCGGCGAGGCCGTTGCGCAGCTCGACGGCGGTGAGCGAGTCGAAGCCGAGGTCCTTGAAGGGCCGCGCGGGCTCGATGGCCTCGGCGCCGTCGTGGCCGAGGACCGCCGCGGCGCGGACGCGCACGACGTCCAGGAGCACGCGACGGCGTTCGGGGCCGGGCAGCGCGGCCAGGCGGGTGGTCAGCTCGGCCGTGCCGCGCTCACCGGTGTTCTCGTCGACGGCGAACTCGGGCAGCTCGCTCATCAGCGGCCGGGGCCGGGCCGCCGCGTACGACGGCGCGAACTTCGCCCAGTCGACGTCGGCGACCACGACGGTGGTCTCGTTCAGTTCGACGGCCTGCAGGAGCGCGCGCAGCCCGAGGTTCGGGTCGAGCGGGAGCAGACCGCGCCGGCGAAGGAGCTCGTCGCCTTCTTCGGAGGCACCCATGCCGGCGCCCGCCCAGGGGCCCCAGGCGACCGACGTCCCGGCGCGTCCGGTGGCGCGGCGGCGTTCCGCGAGGGCGTCGAGGTGCGCGTTGGCCGCCGCGTAGGCGCCTTGGTGGCCGCTGCCCCAGACTCCGGCGATGGAGGAGAAAAGCACGAAGTCCTGGACCTCGCCGAGGAGTTCGTCGAGGTGGACGGCACCGTCCACTTTGGCGCTGACGACCTCGGCGAAGTCCGTTGTGGACGATTTGGCGATCGGCGTGAACCGGCCGTACCCGGCGGCGTGGAAGACCGCGGTCACGTTCCGTCCATCCAGGACTCCGGCCAGTGCCGCGCGGTCGGTGACGTCACAGGCGACGATTTCGGGGTCGGCGCCGAGGTCACGCAGCTGCGTCGCGAGCTCGTCCGCGCCCGGGGCGTCCGGGCCGCGACGGCTCAGGAGCAGGAGATCCCGGGTGCCGCGGGCGGCCAGGGTCCGGGCGAGCGCGCCGCCCAGGGCCCCGGTGCCGCCGGTGATCAGCACGCTGCCCTCGGGTCGCCAGGTGCCGGGGGTGGCGTCCGCCGGGGCGCGGACGAGCCGGGGCACGAACGCGCCGGACGTCCGCAGGGCCACCTGGTCTTCGCCGGTGCCCGCGGCCAGGAGGGCGGCGAGCCGGTCGTGGCCGCGGTCGTCGAGGGTGGCCGGGAGGTCGAGGAGCCCGATTTCGCGGCCGGTGAGTTCGAGCGCGGCCACCCGGCCGAGGCCCCAGACCTGCGCAAGGGCCGGCTCGGGGGCGGCATCGGACCGGCCGGTGCGCACGGCTGCGGTGGTGGCGAGCCAGAGCGGGCCGGGCAGGTCGGCCTGCAACACGGTGAGGGCTTCGGCCAGGTCGGCCGGGAACGCGAGCGCTCCGGCGATGTCCTGCACCTCACCCAGGCGTTCGAGGGGCACGGTACGGACCTCCGCACCCCGCTCGGCCAGGCCTTCCGCGATCCCCGCGGGCGCGGTACCGACGACCAGCCAGGTGCCGGACAGCCGTCCGGCCGCGATCGGGTGCGGCCGCCAGGCGACGCGGTAGCGCCACGATTCGACGGTGCTCGCCTCGCGGTGGCGGGTGCGCCAGGCCTGGAGCGCGGGCTGGATGGCGTCGGCGAGATCTTCGTCGACGGCGAGGTCGCGGGCCAGGTCACCGCGTTCGACGGCGGCCCAGAATTCGGCGTCCTCGGTGTCGGCGGCCGGCTGCGGACGGGCGGGTTCGAGCCAGTACCGGCGGTGTTCGAAGGGGTACGTCGGCAGCGCGACGGCCCGCCCGGCCGATCCGGCGTACAGGCTCTCCCAGTCCAGGTCGACGCCGTGGACGTGCAGCCGGGCCAGCGCGGTGAAGAAGGTGCGTTCCTCGTCGCGGTCGCGGCGAAGGGCCGGGATCGCGGTACCCGGGACCATCGAGCTGAGCACACCGTCGGGCCCCAGTTCCAGGAACACGCCGACCCCGGCATCCTCCAGAGTGGACACTCCGTCGGCGAATCGGACCGCCTCACGCGCGTGCCGCACCCAGTAGTCCGCCGTGAACGACGAAGCGAGAGCACCGCTCACATTCGAGAGCACCGGTATCTCCGCCGGGTGGTACGTCAGCGTCTCGGCGACCGCGCGGAACTCGTCGAGCATCGGATCCATCAACGGCGAGTGGAACGCGTGACTCACGGTCAGCCGCTTGGTCTTCGGGAACTTCGCCGCGATCTCCAGGACCGCGGCCTCCTCGCCGGAGATCACCACCGACTCGGGTCCGTTGACCGCCGCGATGGAGACACCTTCGGTCAGGGTGATCGCGGACTCGGGAGCGGCGATCGACACCATCGCGCCGCCGGCCGGGAGCGCCTGCATCAGCGACGCGCGGGCAGCAACCAGGCGGCAAGCGTCCTCCAGGGACAGAACACCGGCCACGTGCGCGGCCGAGATCTCGCCGATCGAATGCCCGGCCACGAAATCCGGCCGCACGCCGAACGACTCGGCCAGCCGGAACAACGCCACCTCGACCGCGAACAACGCGGGCTGGGTGAACTCGGTCCGATCCAGCAGCGACGCATCCTCGAAGGCTTCGCGCAGCTCCGGACCGAAGTGCGCGAGCACCGCGTCGAACGCTTCGGCATACACCGGGAAGCGGTCATGGAGACCCCGGCCCATCCCGGCCCGCTGGGCACCCTGACCGGTGAAAAGCACCGCCAGCAGGGCGTCCCGGTCGGCCGTGCCGGTAACCACGGCCGCGTCGGTGCCCCCGTCGGCGAGCACGTCCAGGGCCCGGTCGAGCTCGTCGCCGCTCGCGACGAGGACCGCGCGGTGATCGTGCGTGGCGCGGGTGAACGTCAGGGAGTACGCGAGGTCCTGCGGCGCCAGTCCGGTTCCCCGGAGCCGGTCGGCTTGGGCACGCAACGCCGTGGCGCTCCGGGCCGACAGCGGGACGAGCGGCGGCGTCGCGTCCGGGCCGGCCGGCGGGACCGCGACCGGCTCGGCTTGTTCGAGGACCACGTGCGCGTTGGTGCCGCTCACCCCGAACGCCGAGACGGCGGCGCGGCGCGGGCCGTCGGACGCCCACTCGCGTTCCTCGGTGAGCAGTTCCACCGCCCCCGCCGACCAGTCCACTTGCGACGACGGGGTGTCGACGTGCAGCGTGCGCGGCAGGACACCGTGCCGCATGGCGAGCACCATCTTGATCACCCCGGCCACGCCCGAAGCAGATTGCGTGTGCCCGATGTTGGACTTCAGCGAGCCGAGCCACAGCGGCCGGTCGCGGTCCTGGCCGTACGTCGCGAGCAGCGCCTGGGCCTCGATCGGGTCGCCGAGCCGGGTGCCGGTGCCGTGCGCCTCGACGGCGTCCACATCGGACGGCCGCAGGCCGGCGTTCGCCAGCGCGGCCCGGATCACCCGTTGCTGCGACGGGCCGTTCGGGGCGCTGAGCCCGTTGGAGGCCCCGTCCTGGTTCACCGCCGAGCCGCGGACCACCGCGAGGATCGGGTGGCCGTGGCGGCGGGCGTCCGACAGCTTCTCCAGCAGCACCAGGCCGACGCCTTCGCTCCAGCCGGTGCCGTCGGCGGCGTCGGCGAAGGACTTGCAGCGACCGTCCTCGGCGAGGCCGCGCTGACGGCTGAACTCGACGAACGCCGCCGGGTGCGCCATCACGGTGACGCCGCCCGCGAGGGCCATCGAGCACTCGCCCTGCCGCAGCGACTGGCACGCCAGGTGCAGCGCGACCAGCGACGACGAGCACGCCGTGTCGACGGTGACGGCCGGGCCCTCCAAGCCGAACGTGTAGGACAGCCGGCCGGAGACGACGGCCGGGGCGCTGCCGGTCAGCAGGTAGCCTTCGGAGCCGCCGGACTCGTCGCGCGCGCCGACGCCGTACCCGGACGACGTCGCGCCGACGAACACGCCGGTTCCGCTGCCGCGCAACGACTCCGGGTCGAGACCCGCGCGCTCGAAGACCTCCCACGACGCCTCCAGCAGGACGCGCTGCTGCGGGTCCATGGCCAGGGCTTCACGCGGGGAGATGCCGAAGAACCCGGCGTCGAACTGCGCCGCCGTAGTCATGAACCCGCCTTCGCGGGTGTAGCTCGTGCCGAGGTTCGCCGGGTCCGGGTCGTAGAGCGCGGCCAGGTCCCAGCCGCGGTCGGCGGGGAACGGGCCGACGCCGTCCGCGCCGTCGGCCAGCAGGCGCCACAGGTCCTCGGGCGAGGCCACGCCCCCCGGGTAGCGGCAGCCCATGGCGACGATGGCGATCGGCTCGTCGGACGCCGTGGCCGTGGCGGTCGTGGCGGCCGGTTCGGTTCCGGTCACCTCGCGCAGGAGGTGACCGGCCAGGGCGCGCGGGTGCGGGTGGTCGAAGACGACGGTCGACGGGAGGCGGACGCCGGTCGCGGCGGTCAGCCGGTTGCGGAGTTCGACGGCGGTCAGCGAGTCGAAGCCGAGTTCGCGGAAGGCCCGGTCGGCGGGGACGGCCGCGCCGGAGTCGTGCCCCAGCACGGCGGCGGCTTGGGCGCGGACCAGGTCGAGTACGTGGTGCGCGGCCTCCCGCGGGCCGAGCGTCCGGACCGCCTCGGCGAGGCCGGTCCCGACCTCGGTGACGACCTCCTCGACGCGGACTTCCGGCAGGTCCTCGATCAGCGGACGGCGCCGGGCGGCGGTGAACCCGGCGGCGAACCGCGGCCAGTCCATGTCGGCGACGGCCACGAAGGTCTCGTCGGCGTCGAGGGCGCGCTGGAGGGCGGCGACGGCGCGGTCCGGGGCCATTTCGCGCAGGCCACGGCGGCGCAGGTGGTCCTTCGCTTCGGCGCTGCCCGCCATGCCGTCGCCGGCCCAGGACCCCCAGGCCACGGACGTGGCTTTCCGCCCGGCGGCGCGTCGGCGGGCGGCGAGGGCGTCGAGGTGCGCGTTGGCGGCGGCGTAGGCGCCCTGGCCGGCACTGCCCCAGACACCGGCGTTGGAGGAGAAGAGGACGAAGGCGTCGAGGTCGTCGCCGAGGAGTTCGTCGAGGTGGTCGGCGCCGGTGGCCTTGGCCGCGAGGACTTCGGCGAAGTCTTCCACGCTGGTGTCGGCGATGGTTGCGGCTTGCGGCAGCCCGGCGGTGTGGACGACCGCGCGGATGTCGTGGTGGTCACGGACGAGCGCGGCGACGGCGTCCCGGTCGGCGAGGTCGCAGGCGGCGAAGGTGACCCGGCAGCCCAGCTCGGCGGCGAGTTCGGCGGCGCCGGGGGCGTCGGCGCCGCGGCGGCTGACGAGGACGAGGTGCTCGGCGCCGGACCGGGCCAGCCACCGGGCGACGTGCCCGCCGAGGGCGCCGGTGCCGCCGGTGACGAGGACAGTGCCCTCGGGCCGCCAGCGGCGGGCGGGTTCGGCCGAGGGTGCGTGCGCGAGCCGGCGCGCGAAGAGCCCGGAGGCCCGGACGGCGACCTGGTCTTCGTGGTCGAGCCCGGCGAGGACGGCGGCCAGGCGCCGCTTGGCTCGGGGTTCGAGGGTGGCGGGGAGGTCGATGAGGCCGCCCCAGCGTTCGGGGTGTTCGAGCCCGATGACGCGGCCGAGGGCCCAGACCTGCGCGGGATCGGCGGCGGGGGCCAGGTCGCCGGGGAGGGCCGTGACGGCGTTGCGGGTCAGGAGCCAGAGGGGCGCGGCGGTGCCGTCGAGGGCCTGGGCCAAGCGGAGGGTGCCCGCGGCATCGGGAAGGAGGGAGACGACGCCGTCGGCATCGGAGAAATCGTTGTCCGCGAGACCATCGCCGGGCCATTCCAGCACCACCGGCTCGGCGCCGGCGGCCGCGAGGCAGCTCGTCACCTCCGTGGCGTCCGTTCCGGGCGGGGCGACCACCACCCAGCGACCCGCCAGCACCCCCGCCTCCGGCTCGGGCAGCGGCTTCCACTCCACCCGGTACCGCCAGGAGTCCACAGTGGACCTCTCCTGGCGCAGCCGCCGCCAGCGGGCGAGGGCGGGGAGCAGCTCGGCGAACGACGTCTCCGCGGGGACGTCGATCAGCTCCGCCAGCGCGCCCAGGTCACCGCCGTCGACCGCGGCCCAAAAGCGGGCGTCCGCCGGGTCCGCCGACACCTCCTGGCGAGGCGCGTCGAGCCAGTAGCGCCTGCGCTGGAACGCATAGGTCGGGAGGTCGGCGATCCGGCCGTCCGGGAACGCCGGCGTCCAGTCGACCGCCACCCCGGCCACGTGCGCCGCGGCGAGCGACGCGTGGAAGCGGCTCAGCCCGCCGTCGTCCCGGCGTAGCGAGCCGAGAGCGACCACGTCCTCGCCGAGCGCCATCGTCAGCACCGGGTGCGGCGACGCTTCGATGAACGTCCCGAAGCCTTCGCTCTTCAGCCGCTCGACAGCGATGTCCAAGCGGACGGTGCTGCGCAGGCTGGTGTACCAGTACCCGGCGTCCAGCGCTTCGGCCCACTCGCCGGTCACGGTGGACATGAACGCGGTCCCGGGACGCTGGGGAGTGATGGGGGCGAGCACGTCCAGAAGCTCGTCGCGCAGCTGCTCGACCTGCGCCGAGTGGGACGCGTAGTCCACCGGCACCCGCTTGGCCCGGATCCCCTCGGCCTCGCAGGCCGCGGCAAAAGCGTCCAGCCCGGCGGGCGAACCGGAAACCACCACCGCGGCGGGACCGTTCACCGCGGCGATCGACAGCCCATCGGTAAGCCGCGCTTCGACCGTTTCCAAGGGCGCCGCCACCGAGACCATGCCACCGCGGCCCGCCAGCGCCAGAATCGCCCTGCTCCGCAACGCCACCACGCGAGCGCCGTCCTCAAGCGACAGTGCTCCCGAGACGACCGCGGCCGCGATCTCGCCCTGGGAGTGCCCAACAACGGCATCGGGCACCACCCCGAACGACCGCCACAGCTCCGCCAGCGACACCATCACCGCGAACAACGCGGGCTGCACCACGTCGACCCGGCTCAACGCCTCCGCGTCGGCCAGCACCGCGCGCAGCGACCAGTCCACAAAGGACGAGAGCGCCACCGCGCACTCGTCGAGACGCGCTGCGAACACCGGCGACGACGCCGCCAGCTCCAGCGCCATCCCGGCCCACTGCGAACCCTGCCCCGGAAAGACCAGCGCCACCTTGCCGCAGGCCGACGCCTCCCCGGTGACCACATCGGCACCCGGCGTCCCGGCAGCCAGCGCAGCGAGCCCGCCCGAGCCGACGACCACCGCTCGATGGCTCAGCAACGCCCGCGCCTTCACCAGCGAGAACCCGACGTCGACCGGATCGCCGTCGTGCGCGAGCAGCGCAGCCGCCTGCCCGCGCAACGCCTCCGGAGAGTCCGCCGACAGCACCCATGGCACCGGCCCCGAAGCCACGCGCGGCGGCGGAGCGGGTTCGGCCGGAACCTGCTCCAGGACCACGTGCGCGTTCGTCCCGCTGACGCCGAACGACGAGACGCCGATCCGCCGCGGCCGCCCGGTCTCCGGCCACGGCGTCGCCTCGGTGAGCAGCCGCACTTCCCCGGCGCTCCAGTCCACTTGGGACGAAGGCGCGTCGATGTGCAGCGACCGCGGCAGCACGCCCCGCCGCATGGCCTGGACGGACTTGATCACCCCGGCCACCCCGGCGGCGGCCTGCGTGTGCCCGAGGTTCGACTTGACCGAACCGAGCAGCAACGGCCGGTCCGCCGGACGGCCGCGGCCGTAGGTGGCCAGCAGCGCCTGCGCCTCGATCGGGTCGCCCAGCGTCGTTCCGGTGCCGTGAGCCTCGACCGCATCGACGTCCGAAGTGGACAGACCGGCGTTCGCCAGTGCGGCCCGGATGACCCGCTGCTGCGCCGGCCCGTTCGGCGCGGTCAAGCCGCTGCTCGCACCGTCCTGGTTGACAGAGGAACCGCGGACGACGGCGAGCACCGGGTGCCCGTGGCGACGCGCGTCGGAAAGGCGTTCGACGAGCAGCATCCCGGCGCCTTCGCCCCAGCCGGTGCCGTCGGCCGCGTCGGCGAAGGGCTTGCAGCGGCCGTCGGCAGCCAGACCGCGCTGGCGGCTGAAGGCGGTGAACGTGCCCGGCGTGGCCATCACCGTGACACCGCCGGCCAGCGCAAGCGAGCAGTCGCCGAGCCGGACGGCCTGGCAGGCCAGGTGCAACGCCACGAGCGACGACGAACACGCCGTGTCGATCGTGACGGCCGGGCCTTCCAGCCCGAGGGTGTAGGCGATCCGGCCGGAGGCGACACTGCCCGCGCTGCCGTTGCCGAGGAACGCCTCGAACTCCGCGAACACCTCGGGGGCGAGCAACAGCCGGGCCGCGTAGTCGGAATACATGACGCCCGCGTAGACGCCTACTTTCGAGCCGCGCACGGATGTCGGGTCGATGCCGGCGCGCTCGAAGGCTTCCCACGACGTCTCCAGCAGCAGCCGCTGCTGGGGGTCCATGGCCAGGGCTTCCCGCGGGGAGATCCCGAAGAAGCCGGCGTCGAAGTCGGCTGCGTCGTGCAGGAACGCGCCTTCCCGGGTGTAGCTGGTGCCCGCGCTGCCGGGGTCGGCGTCGTACAGCGCGTCGAGGTCCCAGCCGCGGTCGGCCGGGAACGCCCCGACCGCGTCCTCCCCCGCTTCGAGGAGGTCCCACAGCTGTTCGGGGGTGCGGACCCCGCCGGGGAAGCGGCAGCTCATGCCGACGATCGCGACCGGCTCCTGCGCGCGGTCCTCGTTCTCCTGCAGCCGGCGGCGGGCTTCGCGCAGGTCGGCCGTGGCGCGCTTGAGGTAGTCCAGGAGCTTCTGTTCGTTCGACATTCAGGACATCCCCAGTTCGTCGTCCAGGAGGTCGAAGATCTCCTCGGCGGTGGCGTCGGCCAGTTCCGGGCCGGAGTCCGCCCGGCGGTCGTCGGTCGCGATCCACCGGGCCAGCAGCCCGCGCAGGCGCTCGGTGACCAGGTCGCGTTCGCCGGCCTCGGTCTCGGTCGCGGCGAGCACCGCGGCCAGCCGGTCCAGCTCGGCGTGGACGGGCAGGACGGCCTTCGCCCCGTCCGCGGGCAGCTCGGCGCACAGGTGCTTGGTGAGCGCGTCCGGGTTTGGGTAGTCGAAGATCAGCGTGGCGGGCAGCCGCAGCCCGGTCACCGCGTTGAGCCGGTTGCGCAGCTCCAGCGCGGTCAGCGAGTCGAACCCGAGGTCGAGGAAGCCGCGCCCGGCCTCGACGGCGTGGCCCGAGGCATACCCGAGCACCGCCGCCACCTGGGCGCGCACGACCTCGTCGACGACCCGGAGCTGCTCGGCTTCCGGCAGCCCGGCGAGCCGTTCGGCCAGCCCGGGTCCGGCCGGGACGCCGTCGCGCACGGCCCGCCGTCCGGACGTCCTGATCAGCCCGCGCAGCAGCGGCGGGACGTCCCCGCGGGCGCGCCAGGCGGCGAGGTCCAGGGCGACCGGCATGAGCAGCGGCTCGCCGGTCCCGAGGGCGAGGTCGAACAGCCGCAGCGCGCGGTCGGTCGGCAGGGCGCGGACGCCGGACCGCCCGAGGCGCGACACGTCGTCGTCGCCGAGGTGCGCGGTCAGGCCGCTGCGGGCCTCCCACAGTCCCCACGCGAGCGAGGTCGCGGGCAGGCCGTGGCCGTGGCGGTGCTGAGCGAGCGCGTCGAGGTAGGCGTTGGCCGCGGAGTAGCCCGCCTGGCCCGCGCCGCCCATCGTCGCCGCGAAGGAGGAGAACAGGACGAACGCGTCGAGCTCCAGGTCCTCGGTCAGCTCGTGCAGGTGCCGCGCGGCGACCGCCTTGGGCCGCAGCACCGTGTCGAGCCGCTCCGGGTTCAGCGCTTCGAGGACGCCGTCGTCGAGCGCGCCCGCCGCGTGGATCACCGCGGTCAGCGGGTGCTCGGCCGGGATCGTCGCCAAGGCGTCTTCGAGGGCGGCCCGGTCGGCGACGTCGCAGGCGACCACGGTGACGGACGCGTCGGCCAGCCCGCCGAGGTCGGGGGCGCTGCGGCTGAGCAGCAGCAGGTGCCGGACGCCGTGGACGGTCACCAGATGCCGCGCGAGCAGCCCGCCGAGCACGCCGCTCGCGCCGGTGAGCAGGACGGTCCCGTCCGGGTTCCAAGCGTGCTCCCGCAGCGGCGGAGTCGCTCGCGCCAGGCGCGGCACGTGGAGTTCGCCGCCGCGCACCGCCAGCTGCGGCTCGCCGGACGCGGCGGCCACCCCGGCCCAGGTGGCGAGGTTCTCGGTCGTGTCGACGTCGAGGAGGACGAACCGGTCCGGGTGCTCCGACTGCGCGGAACGCACGAGGCCCCAGACGGCCGCGGCGGCGGGGTCGGCGGGCGCCTCCCCGATGGCCGACTCGGTGACCAGGACCAGCCGCCCGTCTCCGCTCAGGAAGTCCTGCAGGGTCTCGAGCGTGGCCGCCGTCGCGTCGCCCCGGCACTCGGTGTAGACGACCGGCCCGGACCCGCCCAGCGGCACCGCCGGGGCGGCCGGTTCGGCGTCCAGGCGCTGCCACGTCATCGCGAAGAGCCCGTCGTGGTCCGCGGCGGCGGCCAGCTGACCAGCCGAAATCGGTCGCATGACCAGGGATTCCGCTTCGGCGACCGGTGCCCCGGTTTCGTCGGCGACGGCGACCGAGACGCCGTCCGCGCCGAGTGTTCCGAGCCGGACCCGCAGGGTGGTCGCGCCGGTCGCGTACAGCCGGACGCCGGTCCACGCGAACGGCAGCCGGGCGCCGGCTTGGGCGCTGGTCAGGCCGATCGGGTGCAGGGCTGCGTCGAGCAGGGCCGGGTGCAGGCCGTACCGAGCCGCTTCGGCGCGCTGCTCGGCGGGCAGGACGACCTCGGCGTAGAGGTCGTCGCCGTGCCGCCAGGCCGCGCGCAGGCCCTGGAACGCCGGGCCGTAGCGGTAGCCGTGGCCGGCCAGGGTGTCGTAGTGACCGGCCACGGGCAGCGGTTCCGCGCCCGGCGGCGGCCACGCGGTGAGCGCCGTGCCCGGCTCGACACCGGTGGCCAGGATGCCTTCGGCGTGCTGGGTCCACTCGAGGTCGTCGCCGGGTCGCGAATGGACGGTCAGCGCCCGACGGCCGGTTTCGTCAGCGGTCTCGACCCGGAGCTGGACGGCGACGCCGCCACGGCGGGGCAGCACCAGGGGCGCCTGCAGGGTCAGCTCTTCGACGGTCTCGCAGCCGACCTGGTCGCCCGCCTGCACGGCCAGCTCGACGAACGCGGTGCCCGGCAGCAGCACGGTGTCGCCGACCGCGTGATCGGCGAGCCACGGGTGGGTGCTCAGGGACAGCCGTCCGGTGAGCAGGGTGGTGCCGGTGCCCGCGACGGTCACGGCCGCGCCGAGCAGCGGATGCCCGGCGTCGGTGAGGCCGAGCCCGCCGACGTCCCCCGCCGTGACCGCGGTCCACTGTGGCCAGTACCGCTCCTGCTGGAACGGGTAGGTGGGGATATCGGTGAACCGGGCGCCGGGGAACGCCGGGGTCCAGTCGACGTCGACGCCGTTGACGTGCGCTTCGGCCAAGGCGGTGTAGAAGCGGGTGAGCCCGCCGTCGTCCCTTCGCAGCGAACCCACGGCGAGGACGTCGTCCCCGAGGGCCATGGTCAGCACCGGATGTGGGGACGCCTCCACGAACGTCCCGAACCCGTCGTTCTTCAACCGCTCGACGGCGATGTCCAGCCGCACTGTGCTGCGGAGGTTGCGGTACCAGTACTCGGCGTCGAGAGCGCCGTCGGCCCACTCGCCGGTCACCGTCGAGAAGAACGCCGTCTCCCCGGTTTGCGGCGCAATCGGACCGAGCACGTCGAGGAGTTCTTCGTGCAGTTGCTCGACCTGCGCCGAGTGCGAGGCGTAGTCGACCGGCACGCGCTTGGTCCGGATGCCGTCCGCGGTGCACGCCGCGATCAGCTCGTCGAGGGCGGCCGGTTCGCCGGACACGACCACCGCGGCCGGGCCGTTCACCGCCGCGATCGAGATCCCCTCGGTCAGCCGCTCCTCGACGGCGGACAGCGGCGCGGCCACCGACACCATTCCCCCGCGGCCGGCCAGCGCCAGGATCGCCTTGCTGCGCAGGGCCACCACCCGCGCACCGTCGGCCAGGGAGAGCGCACCCGACACCACCGCGGCCGCGATCTCGCCCTGCGAATGGCCGACCACCGCGTCCGGGACCACGCCGAACGAACGCCACAGCTCGGCCAGCGACACCATCACCGCGAACAACGCGGGCTGCACGACATCGACCCGGCCCAAGGCCGCCGCGTCCGCCAGCACGTCACGCAGTTCCCAGTCCACAAAGGACGCCAAGGCCGCCGCGCACTCGTCGAGCCGGGCCGCGAACACTGCGGAGGACTCCGCCAGTTCGAGCGCCATCCCGGGCCACTGCGAACCCTGGCCGGGGAAGACGAGCGCCACCTTGCCGGGCGTTCCGGCGATCCCGGAAACCGCGCCTGTCGCCGGGACTCCCTCGGCGACGGCGGCGAGCGCCTCGGCACCGAACACCACCGCGCGGTGCGGGAACCGCGACCGGGCCGTGACCAGCGTGAACCCGACGTCGGCCGGGTGCCCGCCAACGCCGGCGAGGGCGGCGGCCAGGTCGTGCAGGGCGGTTTCGGTCCGTCCGGACAGCACCCACGGCACCGGCCCGAAGACCGGCTCGCGCTCCTCGGCCACGGCTTCCGGCGCCTGTTCGAGGATCGCGTGCGCGTTGGTGCCCGAGATGCCGAACGACGACACCCCGGCCCGCCGCGGCCGCCGGGCGGTCCACTCCCGCGGCTCGGTGAGCAGCTCGACCGAGCCGGCCGACCAGTCCACATGCGACGACGGCGCGTTCACGTGCAGCGTCGGCGGGAGCACGCCGTGCCGCATCGCCATGACCATCTTGATCACGCCCGCGACCCCGGCCGCGGCTTGGGTGTGCCCGAGGTTGGACTTCACCGAGCCCAGCCACAGCGGCTCGTCCCGCTCTTGGCCGTACGTGGCCAGGAGCGCCTGGGCCTCGATCGGGTCGCCCAGCGTCGTACCGGTCCCGTGCGCCTCGACAGTGTCCACTTCGGACAGATTCAAACCGGCATCCTCAAGAGCTGCGCGGATGACGCGTTGCTGCGAGGGGCCGTTCGGGGCGGTCAGGCCGTTGGACGCGCCATCGGAGTTGACCGCCGAGCCGCGTACCACGGCCAGCACCCGGCGTCCGTCGCGCAGGGCGTCCGACAGCCGCTGCACCAGCAGCATGCCCGCGCCTTCGGAGAACCCGACGCCGTCCGCGGCGTCGGCGAAGGCCTTGCACCGGCCGTCCGCGGCGAGGCCGCGCTGGAGGCTGAAGTCGACGAACATGCCGGGGGTCGCCATCACGGTCGCCCCGCCGGCCAGCGCCATCGAGCACTCGCCACGCCGCAGCGCCTGCACGGCCAGGTGCAACGCCACCAGCGACGAGGAACACGCCGTGTCCACCGTCAGCGACGGCCCTTCGAGACCGAACACATAGGACAGCCGCCCGGAGACGACGCTGGCCGCGTTGCCGACCCCCGCGTGGCCTTCCAGGGACTCGGTCGAGCGTTCGAGCAGGGCCGGGTAGTCCTGGCCGTTGGTCCCCGCGAAGACGCCGATCCGTTCGCCCCGCACCGAAGCCGGGTCGAGCCCGGCGCGTTCGAAGGCCTCCCACGACGTCTGGAGCAGCAACCGCTGCTGCGGGTCCATCGCGAGCGCCTCCCGCGGCGAGATCCCGAAGAAGCCCGGGTCGAAGCGGGTGGTGTCGTCGAGGAAGCCGCCCTCGCGGGCGTAACTCTTGCCGGTCGCGCCGGGTTCGGGGTCGTAGATTTCCTCGAGGTCCCAGCCGCGGTCGGCCGGGAACGGCGTGATGCCGTCCCCGCCCGCGGCGACCAGTCGCCAGAGGTCCTCGGGCGAGCGGACCCCGCCCGGGAACCGGCAGCCGATGCCGACGATGGCGATCGGCTCGTCCGCGGCGATCCCCGTGGCCACCGCGGCTTCGGCCGACGTCCCGGTGCCGAACAGCTCGCCGAGGAACCCGGCGAGGACGGTGACCGTGGGGTGGTCGAACACCAGGGTCGCGGGCAGCCGCAGGCCGGTCGCGGCGGCCAGCCGGGTGCGCAGCTCGACCGCCGTCAGCGAGTCGAAGCCGAGCTCGGAGAAGGCCCGGCCGACGTCGACGGCCGCCGGGGAAGGATGTCCGAGCACGGCCGCGGCCTGCGCGCGGACCAGGTCGGTCAGCACGCGGTGGGCGTCGGCCGCGCTCAGCCCGGCGAGCCGGGCGGCGTATCCGGACGGCTCCGGAGCGGTCTCCTCGGCGGCGTCCGGGAGCTCGGCGAGCAGCGGCCGGCGGCGCGCGGCGGCGAAGGCCGGGGCGAACCGCGGCCAGTCGACGTCGGCGACGACGACGGTGGTGTCGTCGAGGTCGAGCGCGCGGCCGAGCGCCGTCAGCGCCAGGTCGGGGTCGAGCGGCGGGACACCTTCGGCCGTCAGCCTATCCCGGTCGACGCCCTCGTCGGCGTCCCAGACACCCCAGGCGATCGACGTCGCGGCCTGCCCGCGGGCCCGGCGGCGCTCGGCGAGCGCGTCGAGGTGGGCGTTGGCCGCCGCGTAAGCGCCGTGAGCGCGGCTGCCGACGACGGCGGCGATGGACGAGAACAGGACGAAGGCGTCGAGGCCGTCCGGGAGCAGCGCGTCGAGGTGGTCGGCGGCGTCCGCCTTGACGCGGCAGGCGCGGTCCAGGAGGTCCGGGCCGGTGTCGGCGAGGGGCGCCAGGTCCGTGACGGCGGCGGCGTGGAACACCGACCGCACCGGGCCGTGGGCCTCGAGCACCGCGGCGAGCTGGTCACGATCGGCGACGTCGCAGAGCGCCTCGACGACTTCGGCGCCGTGCAGGGTCTCGACGCCGGGCAGGGCGGCCGCGGCGAGCACGATCCGGGTGGCGCCCCGGGTGATCAGCCAGCGGGCGAGCCGGACGGCCGCGTGACCGTCGGCGTCGGTGACGAGCACGGTGCCTTCGGGCCGCCAGCGCCGCGCGGGTTCCGCGGTTCCGGCGGGCACGAGCCGGCGGGCGAAGACGCCGGCCGGGCGCAGGGCCACCTGGTCCTCGCCGGTGGTCCCGGCCAGCACGGCGGCCAGCTTCGTGGCCGCGGCTTCGTCGAGGACCGGCGGGAGGTCGACCAGGCCACCCCAGCGGGTCGGGTGCTCGAGGCCGTGGATCCGGCCGAGCCCCCAGACGCGGGCCTGCGCCGGGTCGGGCGCGCGGTCGCCGGGTCCGGTGGCCACCGCCGCGTCGGTGAGGAGCCAGAGCGGGGCGTCGAGCCGGGTCAGGTCGAGGGCGGTCGCGGCGTCCGGCCGGACGGCGACCACCCCGGTCAGGTCCTCGGCCTCCTGGACGATCTCGGCACCGTGCGCGGCCAGGATCTCCCGGACACCGTCGTCCCCGACGACCAGCCAGCGGCCGGAGAGCCGCGCCGGTGGGGTGGCGACGGGGCGCCAGGCGATCCGGTAGCGCCAGGAGTCCGTGGTGGCCTCGTCGTCGCGGCGGCTGCGCCACCTCGCCAGTGCGGGCAGGACGGCGTCGAGCGGGGCGTCTTCGGCGACGTCGAGGGCGCCCGCGAAGGCCGGGACGTCCTGGTCGCCGACGACGTCCCAGAACCGCTGGTCGGCCTGGACCGGCTCGGCTTCCGGGACGTCGAGCCAGTACCGCTCGCGCTGGAAGGCGTAGGTCGGCAGGTCGGCCGCGGGCGCACCGGCGAAGGCCGGCGTCCAGTCGACGGCGACCCCGTTGACGTGCGCTTCGGCGAGGGCGGTGTGGAACCGGGTGAGGCCGCCGTCGTTCTTGCGGAGGGAGCCCACCGCCACGACGTCGTCCCCGAGCGCCATGGTCAGGACCGGGTGCGGTGACGCTTCGATGAACGTCCCGAAACCTTCGGACTTCAGGCGCTCGATCGCGGTGTCGAGGCGGACGGTGCTGCGCAGGTTGGTGTACCAGTACTCGGCGTCCACCCGTTCGTTCCACTCGCCGGTCACGGTCGAGATGAAGGCCGTGTGCCCCGGCTGCGGGTTCACCGGCGCCAGGACGTCGAGGAGTTCGTCACGCAGCTGCTCGACCTGCGGCGAGTGGGACGCGTAGTCCACCGGGACGCGCTTCACGCGGATGCCGTCCGCGCGGCAGGCCGTCATGAACCCGTCCAAGGCTTCCGGCGTACCGGAGACCACGACGGCCGCAGGTCCGTTGACAGCGGCGATCGAGACGCCCTCGGTCAGCCGTTCCTCGACGGTTTCCCGCGCGGCCGCGACGGACACCATTCCGCCACCACCGGCCAGCGCCAGGATCGCCTTGCTCCGCAACGCCACCACCCGAGCGCCGTCCTCAAGCGACAGTGCCCCCGAGACGACCGCGGCCGCGATCTCCCCCTGCGAGTGACCGACCACCGCGTCAGGAATCACGCCGAACGACCGCCACAGCTCCGCCAGTGACACCATCACCGCGAACAACGCAGGCTGCACCACGTCGACCCGGCTCAACGCCTCCGCATCGGCGAGCACGTCACGAAGTCGCCAGTCCACGAAGGACTCCAGGGCCGCCGCGCATGCATCCAGCCGCGCCGCGAAGACCTCCGACGACTCCGCGAGTTCGAGGGCCATCCCGGCCCACTGCGCGCCCTGGCCGGGGAACACCAGCGCAACCTTGCCCGGCTCCCTCGCCTCACCGGTGATGACGTTGGCCGCGGGAGCGCCCGCGGCGAGCGCGGTGAGGCCGCCGGCCAGATCGTCGCCGACCACGACCGCGCGGTGCCGGAACAGCGACCGCGCGGAGATCAGCGCCGCCCCGACCGACGCGGCCGGAAGCTCGGCGCGGTCGAGCAAGGCGGCCGCCTGTGCCTGCAACGCAGCAGGGGTACGTGCCGAAATGACCCACGGCACTGCATCGCCGGCAACCAGCTCCGGAACGACCTCCGGAGCCTCCTCCAGGACCGCGTGCGCGTTGGTGCCGCTGACGCCGAACGACGAAACGCCCGCCCGCCGCGGCCCGTCGGCCACCCACTCGCGCGACTCGGTCAGCAGCTCCACGGCACCCGCCGACCAGTCCACTTGCGACGACGGCGCGTCGACGTGCAACGTCCGCGGCAGCACCCCGTGCCGCATCGCCAGCACCATCTTGATCACGCCGCCGACACCCGCCGCCGCCTGGGTGTGGCCGATGTTCGACTTCAGCGAACCCAGCCACAGCGGCGTTTCCCGCTCCTGACCGTACGTCTCCAGCAGTGCCTGCGCCTCGATCGGGTCGCCGAGCGTCGTGCCGGTGCCGTGCGCCTCGACCGCGTCCACTTCGGACGCCGCCAGCCCCGCGTTCGCCAGGGCCTGGCGGATCACCCGCTGCTGCGCGGGGCCATTGGGGGCGGTGAGGCCGTTGGACGCGCCGTCCTGGTTGACCGCCGTCCCGCGGACGACGGCGAGCACCGGGTGGCCGTGGCGGCGCGCGTCGGACAGCCGTTCCACCAGCAGGAGGCCGGCACCCTCGCCCCAGCCGGTGCCGTCGGCGGCGTCCGCGAACGACTTGCACCGGCCGTCGGCGGCCAGACCGCGCTGGCGGCTGAACTCGACGAACAGCGCGGGCGTCGACAGGACCGTGACCCCGCCCGCCAGCGCCAGGTCGCATTCGCCCTGCCGCAGCGACTGGCACGCCAGGTGCAGCGCCACGAGCGACGACGAACACGCCGTGTCCACCGTGATCGCCGGGCCTTCGAGCCCGAACGCGTAGGCGATCCGGCCGGAGGCGACGCTGCCCGCGCTGCCGTTGCCGAGATAGCCCTCGTACCCTTCAAGTCCACTTCGGACGTTCTGCAGCCGGGTGGCGTAGTCCTGGTACATCACGCCGGCGAAGACGCCGGTCCGGCTGCCGCGCACCGCGTCCGGCACGATCCCGGCGCGCTCGAACGCCTCCCACGCGACTTCCAGCAGCAGCCGTTGCTGCGGGTCCGTCGCGGTCGCTTCGCGCGGCGACATGCCGAAGAACTCGGCGTCGAAATCGGCGGCGTCGTGGAGGAATCCGCCTTCGCGGACGTAAGACGTCCCGCCGTGGGCGGGATCGTGGTCGAAGAGGTCGGGCCAGCCGCGGTCGGCGGGGAACGCCGAAACGGCGTCGCGGCCCTCGGCGACCAGCCGCCAGAGGTCGTCCGGGGAGGCGATCCCGCCCGGATAACGGCAGCTCATGGCGACGATCGCGATGGGTTCGTCGGCGGTGGCCTTCTTCGTGACGACGGTGCCGGCCCGCCGCCCGGCGAGGTGGGCGGCGAGCACCGCCGGCGTCGGGTGGTCGAACACGAGCGTCGCGGGCAGTCGCAGGCCGGT
>NZ_JBSGJD010000167.1:0-21744 GCF_053605405.1 Amycolatopsis sp. NPDC003861 | reverse complement strand
CGAAGGCGATGGCGCCGAACGCGCCGTGCGTCGAGGTGTGGCTGTCGCCGCAGACCACGGTCATGCCGGGCTGGGTCAGGCCGAGCTGGGGGCCGATGACGTGCACGATGCCCTGCTCGGCGTCACCCATCGGGTGCAGCCGGACCCCGAACTCCGTGCAGTTGCGGCGAAGGGTGTCGACCTGGGTGCGCGAGACCGGATCGGCGATGGGGAGCTCGATGTCCACGGTCGGGACGTTGTGGTCCTCGGTCGCGATGGTCAGGTCGGGGCGGCGCAGCTGCCGCCCGGCCAGGCGGAGGCCGTCGAAGGCCTGCGGGCTGGTCACTTCGTGCAGCAGGTGGAGGTCGATGTAGAGCAGGTCCGGTTCGGCGCCTTCGCCTCGGCGCACGAGGTGGCTGTCCCACACCTTCTCCGCCAGCGTGCGGGCCTTGCCGGTCGGGCTGGTCATCTCCGGCTCCTTCCACGGTTCGTCGACGAACTCGGGCGCGCACCTGCGAGATCGGGTGCGAGCCGCGAAGGAGGGGCGCAGCTCGAGTTCAGGGTTTTCCCAGATGCTGGACTTCCCAAAGTGCGGGACGCTAGTATCGGGTCGTGGGACAGCATAGCGGTATCGGAGTACTCGACAAAGCAGTGGCCGTCCTGCAGGCGGTCGCGGACGACCCCTGCGGCCTCGCGGAACTGTGCACGCGGACCGGCCTCCCCCGGGCCACCGCGCACCGGCTCGCGGTCGGCCTGGAGGTGCACCGGCTGCTGCGCCGCGGTCCGGACGGCCGCTGGCGCCCCGGCACGGCGCTGGCCGAGCTCGCGGGCGGTTCGACGGACCCGCTGCTCGACGCGGCGGGCGTGGTGCTGCCGAAACTGCGCGACGTCACCGGCGAGAGCGTCCAGCTGTACCGGCGCGACGGCGTCCAGCGCGTGTGCGTCGCGACGGCGGAGCCGCCGAGCGGCCTGCGCGACACGGTGCCGGTGGGTTCGCGCCTGCCGATGACGGCGGGCTCGGGCGCGAAGGTCCTGGCGGCCTGGGCGGACCCGCACACGCAGCGCACGATCCTGGCCGACGCGGTCTTCGGCGAGCGCACGCTGCTCGAGGTCCGGCGCCGCGGCTGGGCGCAGAGCGTGGCCGAGCGCGAGCCGGGCGTGGCGAGCATTTCGGCGCCGGTGCGGGATTCGGCGGGCACGGTCGTGGCGGCGGTCTCGGTGTCGGGGCCGATCGAGCGGATCGGCCGGAAGCCGGGTGCCCGCTGGGCGGCGGATCTCCTGGCCGCGGCCGACGCTCTGCAGGAACGGCTCTGACCCGATGCTGAACCAGGTGGCCGACGGGGTCTGGGTGCGGCAGAGCGACTGGGTCTGGAGCAACACCACCGTCGTGGCAACCGACGCCGGCCTCGTCCTCGTCGACCCCGGCATCCGCGGCGCGGAACTGAACGAACTCGCCGACGACCTCGAGCGGCTCGGCGCCCCCGTCGTCGCCGGCTTCTCCACCCACCCGCACTTCGACCACCTGCTCTGGCACCCGCGCTTCGGCGACGTCCCCCGCTACGCCACCGCGGCCAACGCGCGCATCGCCGGCGAAGCCCGCGAACGCGCCCAGGCCATGGCCCGGGAAACCGCGCCGGACATTCCCCTTGAACCGATCGCGCGGCTCACCCCGCTGCCCGAAACCGGCAACCCGCTCCCCGGCGAAGTCATCGAGCACGACGCCCACGCCGTCGGACACGCCGCCCTCCTGCTCGCCGATCGGGGCGTCCTGATCGCCGGCGACCTGCTCTCCGACGTCCTGATCCCGCTCCTCGACCCCCGCCGCGACGAGCAACCCGGCTCCTATCGAGCCGTCCTCGACCGGCTGGAAGACGTCGCCGAGAACGTCGATGTCCTCGTCCCCGGCCACGGCGCCGTCGCCCGGGGCGCGGAAATCGCCGCCCGGTTCGCCGTCGACCGGGCCTACCTCGACGCCCTGAGCCGCGGCGAGGATCCCGACGACCGGCGCTGGGGGAAGCGCACCTGAGCCGATCGGGTGACCCTGCGCGAAGTCGCGTATTCGGTGACGCCGGCCACGTCTCCTCCTAAACAGCACCACCAGAGGGGGATGACCGAGATGACCACCGAACTGAATCGCCGGGCGATGGCGATGCTGCGGGCCGTCGGGGCCGGGCGGGCCGAACTCACCTGCAGCTGCGAGCCCGACCTGCGGGTCGACGGCCTGCCCTGCTGCGACCAGGCCACCGCGCACCAGCTGGCGCGGGCCGGGCTGATCCGGCCCGCGCGGGCCGTCGCCGTCGGGCAGTGGACGCGGGCCGAGCTCACCGCGGCGGGCCTCCGGGCATTGGGCGGAACTCTCGCCGCCGCATGACTCAACCTTCCGGCCCGCTCGCGCGTGTACCCGGCACAACGCGAGGGGGTTCCATGAAGATCGCCACTGCCCTGCTGGGTGCCGGCCTGCTGCTGACCGCGTGCGGGAACACGCCGTCCGCGGCCCCGCCACCGCAGAACCCGGCCCCGGTGCAGACCGTCACGTCCGCGCCGACCGCCGATCCGGCCGCCGTGCGCTGGATGGACGGCTTCTGCGCCGCCGTCCACGGCTACCGGGAGCGCACCAACCGGGAAGCCGAGACCGGCCGGCCGACGCCCAAGTCGGTCGCCGAGGCGCAGGAGGCGCTCAGCGCGACGCTGGGCGGCATCGCGGCCCGCACCGGCGAGGTAGTCGACAAGCTGACGGCGCTGCCGCCCGCGCCGGTGCCGCTCGGCGACAAGGTGCGCCAGGCCTTCGTCACGAAGTTCACCAGCGCCCGCGACCACGCCGCCGAGGCGAAGGCCACGCTCGACCGTGCCAAGCCGGGCAACGAAGCGTCCCAGAACCCGGCGGCCCAGGCCGTCGCGCAGGCGCAGCAGGACGTCGACGGCGTCTACGACCCGGTCGGCGCGGTGAAGGACTCCCCGGAGCTGATGCTCGCCGCCGCCACCGCGCCCGGTTGCAAGGCCTGAGCCCTCAGCGCCGCACGAGCGGCGCCTGCAACGGCAAGGACCGCGACGAACCACCGACGGACACGGTGAACGCGCCCCGCGCGGGCTGCCACGCGTGGCTCACCGTGTCCCAGACGGAGAAGGCGCGCGCGTCCAGCCGGATCGTCACGCGCCGGGCCTCCCCCGGCGCCAGCGAGACCCGCTCGAAGCCCTTCAGCTGACGCGGCGGCTCGCCCGCGGCCGCCGGAAAGCCCAGATACAGCTGGGCGACCTCGGCGCCCGCCCGCTGCCCGGTGTTCCGGACCGTGAACGTCGCCGTGGCGCCGTCGCCGGTGCCACGCACCGACAGGCCCGAGTAGGCGAACGTCGTGTACGACAGGCCGTGGCCGAACGGGAACAGCGGGGCCCGGCCCTGCGCGTCGAACCACCGGTAGCCGACCTGCAGGCCCTCCGAGTACGTCGCGACGCCGCCGACGCCGGGGAACTGGGCCGGGGTGTTCGCCGGGGTGTCGGCGTCCGCCGCCGGGAACGTGATCGGGAGCTTCGCCGACGGGTTGACGTCGCCGAAGAGCACGCCCGCCACCGCCGCGCCGTCCTGCTGGCCCGGGTACCACGCCTGGAGGATCGCCGGCACGCGCGCGGCCCACGGCATGAGCACCGGACCGCCGCTCTTCACCACGACCACCGTGTGCGGGTTGGCGTCGGCGACCGCCGCCACCAGGGCGTCCTGGTTGCCGTCGAGGGCCAGGCTCGGCCGGTCCTTGCCCTCGGTTTCGTCGTCCCCGACCATCACCACGCTGACGTCGGCGGTCCGGGCCAGCGCGGCCGCGCGCGCGACGTCACCGCCGTCGTCGAGCGTCACCAGAGCACCGGGAACCCGCTGCCGCAGCCCCGGCAACGGGTCCACTGTGGACGTCGGGATGACGGCCGAGCTGCCTCCGCCGCCGGTCTTGGCCTTGGTCGCGAACGGCCCGATCAGCGCGATCGACCGCACGCCCGGGTCGAGCGGGAGCTGCGCCTGTTCGTTGCGCAGCAGGACCATGCCGCGTTCGGCGAACTCCTTCGCGGCGGCGTCGTGCCGGGCCGTCGGCAGCGGCGAAAGCACCGGCGGGTGGTCGAACTGCCCGAAGGCGAACATGGTCCGGAACCGCGGCAGCAGCAGCTCGTCGACCCGCTGTTCGGTGACCTGCCCGGCCAGCACGGCCTGCTTCAGCTTGTCGCCGTACCAGGTGCCGTCGATCATTTCGAGGTTCATGCCCGCGTTCGCCGAGCCGACGGTGCTGTGCGCGGCACCCCAGTCCGACTGGACGAACCCGGTGAACCCCCAGTCGTCGCGCAGCTTGCCCTGCAGCAGGGCCGGGTTCTCGCACATGAACACGCCGTTGATCTTGGGGAAGGCGCACATCACCGAGCCCGCCCGGCCTTCGGTGACCGCCCGCTCGAAGTGCGGCAGGTAGATCTCGTTGAGCGTGCGCTCGTCGATGTGTTCGTCGATGCTGAAGCGCTGGGTCTCCTGGTTGTTGGCCGCGTAGTGCTTGACCTCGGCGATGGTGCCGTTCTCCTGGATCCCGCGGATGTCGGCGGCGGCCAGCGCGCCGACGAGGAACGGGTCCTCCCCCATGCCCTCGAACGTCCGGCCGTTGCGCGGCACGCGGGCGATGTTGATGTCGGGCGCCTCGGAGACGTGGTGCGCGAGCGCGCGGGTTTCGCTGCCGATCAGCCGGCCGTACCGGCGGGCGACACCGGTGTCGAACGTCGACGCCAGCGCCATGGTGGCGGGCAGCGCGGTCGCCGGTTTCTGCGGCTTGTCGTCGGCCGGGCCCATGCCCGCCGGGCCGTTGGCGATCCGGAAGCCCGGGACGCCGAGCCGCGGGATCGGCGGCACGAACCGCTGGTGCTCGGCGTCGGGCTGCAGGTGCAGCTGGGAGATCTTCTCGTCGAGGGTCATCGCCGCGACGAGCTCGGCGGCCCGGCGATCGGGTGACTGCCGGGCGTCGCGCCAGGGTTGCGGTTGCGCGGCCGCCGGCGTCGTCAGCGACAACCCCAGGACCACGGCGAGAACGAGCGGGCCGGTGCGCATCCGGCCAAGTTAATCCATACGTGACACAGAAACATAGACGCGATTTACGTTCACGTACTTGAACATGGATTGGACTCAACCATTTTCCCGGCTCAGGCGTGAGAGGAGCACTGACGAGAGGGGACCGACCATGCCGAAGAAAACCCTGATCGGCCTAATGGCGGCGAGCGCGGCGACGCTCGCGCTGACGGCGCCGGCGAGCGCGGCCGACGAAGTCTGGTGGAGCCTGACCCCGAAGGTCGAGCCCGGAGGCCGGATCGACGCGGACATGTACGGGGGAACGGGCCACGGGTGCGCACCGGCGGGGCCGGTCACGTCGGCGGGGTTCACCGCGCCGATCGAGTGGGTCGGGCTGGGCAACTGGGGCCACCTGGGCGGCAGGACGACGGCGAGCAAGCGGCCCGGCCGGTACACCGCGTCGTTCCCGTGCCAGGACGGCCGGAAGCCGACGGTCACGTTCACCATCGTGGGCACGCCGCCGGCCACCTCGCCGAAGCCGCCCACGACGAAGCCCCAGCCGTCGACCGCCAAGCCGAAGCCGAAGCCCCCGAAACCGGCGAAACCGCAGGTGGCGGTCAAGCCGGCCGGGGCGCCGCAGACCGGGGACGGCTCGCTGGGCTGACCCTCCACAGAGGACACCCCGGGCCGGCGCGTTCCCCAGGCCGCCGTCCCGGGGCCCCGGCGTACACCGGCCCCCACCGCCGTGAGCGGCGGGTCAGCGGGCCGCGGCCAGCCTCAGCGCCCGGTAGACGAACTGCTGGTCGCCGAGGCGGTGGCGCAGGTCGCGCTCCAGCCCGGCGATCGGGTAGAGGTTCTGCGGCGCGCGCGAGTCCTTGTAGGGGACCGAGGCGAACCGGCCGAGGACCGACTGGGTGACGTTCGCCAGCTCGGCGACCTGCTCGCGGCCGAGGTGCGGCGCCGCCTCCACCCGGACCACCCCGGACCACGGCGGCCCGCCTGCCGACGGCAAGCGCAGGTACCAGGAGTGCCGGACCCAGGTCGTGCCCATCAGGAACACCGGCGTGCGCTGGTGCGCGCCGAGCCGGCCGACCAGCGCGTTGAGCTCCCCCGGCAGGTACGTCGTCTGGTGGCTCTTGATGAACCCGACGGCCCGCTCGAGGTGCGCCCGGCCGCGCAGCGGGCCGTCCACCACCAGCAGGTCGTGGCCGACGTGCCCGTGGATGGCCGTGCGCGCCCGGATCGCCGTCTCCAGTTCCGTTTCGGCCAGCTGCTCCTGCAACGCCGACGACAGCACCACCGGCAGCGGCTTGTCCTCCTTGGCCGCCGCCCGGTGCGCGGTGTAGATCCCGGCCGGGGTGGCGATGTCGTCCGCCTGCGGGGCGACGGTGAACAGCCCGCGCCGGACGTCGGTGCCGACGACGTGCGCCTGGCCCTCGCAGCAGCACACCACCCCCGCCGCGTAGGACGCGCAGATGCCGATGGACGCCGAGTTCGTGCCGGCCGGGTCGTCGATCCAGACGCGCGCGTCGATCCGCCGGACGCCGTCGACGAACAGCACCGCTTCCGGCGGTGTCACCGGCGACGGGTCGATCGGCGCCCACTCGGCCTCGGGGACCTCGATGTCGAGTTCGACCTCGGCCTGGGAGCGGCCGAGCTCCTCGGCCTCCATCGAGCTGCCGTAGCCCGGGTCCCAGGCGTCGATGCTGAAGTTCATGCCGGCCACCGCGGTCATGCGCCCTCCCTGGCGATGTGCGAGCCGGCGCCGTCCCGGGTGACCAGGAACCGCACCGGGACGCGCTCGGCGAGCGCCGGCACGTGCGTGATCACCCCGACCATCCGGGAGCCGGACGCGGCGAGGTTCTCCAAAGTGGACGCCACGACGTCGAGGGTGGCCTCGTCCAGCGTCCCGAAGCCTTCGTCGAGGAAGATCGACTCCAGCCGCGTCGCCCCTTCCGCCGCCATGGCCCCGAGCTGCGAAGACAGCGCCAGCGCGAGGGAGAGCGACGCCTGGAACGTCTCGCCGCCGGACAGCGTCTTCACCGGGCGCCGGGCGTCGGCCTCGTTGTGGTCCACCACCAGGAAATCGCCCTTGTCGTGGGTGAGCTCGAACTGGCCGCCGGACAGTTCCAGCAGCGACGCCGAGGCCTCGGCGACGAGCGTGTCGAGCGCCCCGGCGATCAGCCAGCGCGGGAACTTGTCCGAGCGCAGCAGATCCGCGAGCAGCCGCGCGACCTGGGCTTCGGACTCCGCGGCCGCGATGTCCTCGTGCAGGCCGGCCACCCGCGCGACCCGCCGTTTCAGGTCGCTGTGGTCGGCTTCGGCGCGGGCCCGGGCGGCCGCGACGGACCGCAGCAGCCGCACGGAGTCGCCCAGCGGCAGCACGCCGACCGGGAAGTGCCAGGCGTCGTCGAGCGCCGGCAGCCGGCCGCGGCTGGTCACCAGGATCCGCGACGACGTCTCGCCGTCGGCGATGGCCCGGATCTGCTCAGCGGACCGGACGTTGTCCAGCACGAGGATCATCCGCCGCCCGCGCAGCTGGTCTCGGACCAGGTTGGCCAGGCCGTCTTCGTCGGCCGGGAGCTGGTCGGCGGAGACGTCCAGCAGCCGCAGGAGCCGGTGCAGGGCTTCGCCCGGCGACAGCTCGACGGCGCCGGGGGTGTGGCCCCGGAGGTCGAAGAACAGGCAGCCGTCCGGGAAGGTCTCCGCGACCTGCCGGGCGGCGGCGACGGCCAGCGCCGTCTTGCCCGCCCCCGCCATTCCGTGCACCACCCCGACCCGGGCGCTGTCCCGCCCGCGCAGCAGCGCGGAAAGCGTCTCCAGTTCGGTTTCGCGGCCGACGAAGTACCGGCCGCTGTCCGGCAGCCCGACGATGCCGCCGGCGCTGCGGCGGGCGGGGAATGCCGATTCCGCGACGAGGGCGAGCAGTTCTCCGCCCGCTCCCAGTGCCTGGTCGCAGGCCTTGGCGAGCTCGCGGTTCACGCGGGCCTTGCCGTTCTCCACCTTGCTGAGGTAGCCCTTGGTGAAATGGACGGACGCAGCGAGTCCGGTCAGTGACATGCCGACCGACATCCGTCGACGCTTCAATTCCGCTCCAAAGTCCGGCATGGGTCGATCATCCTGTAATCGGTGAACGGGGGGAAGGTCCGCCGGCGGCCCGGGCCCGCCGGCGAGTCACTGGTCAGCCCAGCAGGGAGACCAGCTGGCCGAGCACGATGATGAGGTGCGTGTGCATCGCGTTCCCCTTTCCGGATCACCGCCACCGCGGTTTTCCCGCGGTGGCTTCCTTGGTTGCCGGAGGATTCCGGCGAACCAAGCTTGACCCGGCGAATTGCCCGGCGGGAGACGTTTCCCGTTGCCTCTCAAAGGAAATCGCTGACCTGCGCGGTTTCCCGGAACGGGAAACGGCGGGAAACAGGTGATGGCGTCGTGGAGCGGGCCGGAGGTGGGTAGACTTCCACGCAACGACCAAGACGGAGGTGACGGCTTGGCTCAGGAGGCGGCCGAAGCGAAGATCAACGCTCTCTCAGCGGAGCTGAAACTGCTTCGCAAGGGGCTCGGCGTCCAAGCGAAGACCCTGCCTGCGCTCGTCGGGGAACAGTTGCGCGAAGTGTGTGGTGTCGACGAAGAAGACACCCCGGGAACGGTTCGCGGCAAGGTGGTCGAAACGCTTCGCCGGTTGATCGAGAAGCTGCCCGAATCGCAGCGGCGCACGGCGCGGATCGTCCTGGGGTTCGGCACCGGCCCGAACGAGCGCTACACCCAGCGCCTCGAACTGCTGGGCACGGGCGCCGACCGGAACGTGCGCACGATGCAGCGCCGCGCCGACGACGTCATCTACCTGATCGCCGAGGCCGCGTACGGTGCGCCGTCGCCCTACGGCGGCTCGCTCATCAGCGACGACGGCCCTTGGCACACGTCGGCGCTGGCCGTCCGGCTGACCTTGACCGGGGTGGCGGCCGCCGAGGTCTTCGAGACGCGGCGAGTGGTCAGCCACGTCGCCGGGCTCGCCGACGTCGAGCACGCGATCTCCCTCGCCCGGCCGGCGAGCACCACCGTCCAGCCGGACCTTTCGGGCCTGGGCATCGACGTCGTCGCCGGCGGTGAGGTGCATTCGGTGCGGATGGTCAGCTCGTCCCGGGTCGCGTTCAGCCTGCGCCCGCCGCAGCCGCTGGACGCCGGCGACGAGCACGAGTTCTTCTTCCGCATCCGGGTCGACGAGCTGCCCTCGCCGTTCTACTGCTGCACGCCGGAATTCCCGTGCGAGAGCTTCGACCTCAACGTCCGGTTCGACCGGCGGCAGCCACCGCAGCGCGTCTGGCGCATCGACGGCGAATTCTCCAAGGACGCCCAGGACCCGCTGACCGCGCGCAAGCCGCTCTTCCTCGACAACGCGGGCGAGGTGCACACCAGCTTCCGCGAGCTGCGGCCGGCGCGGTCCTACGGCGTGGGCTGGCAGCCCGCTTCTTGAACCACCAGCCGCTTCCCCGTGCACCGGAGCGAGCCGGCTGTGCGGTGTCCGCTCCATGCTCCTCCTCGCCGTGACCGCCACCGTCCACAATGCCGCATCGGGCGAGCGTTGGGCGTGACGAAAAGTGGACAAAAACTCGACAGTGCCTACCCAGCTGAAGAGCGCCGTCCGTGCCATCATCGGGCATGGTCACGAGTGAACCCGAGCTCAACAGCGGCGTGCTGCCCGGGAACGTGCGCGCCGACGACTGGATCATGCTGGTGCTCGCCGCCGGTTCGGTCGGGCTGCTCGGGTTCATGGTGCTCAGCCCGCCCGCGCGCGACGTCGGGCTCGTCATCTTCTCCGTCGACTGCGGGATCTGCGGGATCTTCCTGCTCGAGTTCCTGTGGCGGTGGCGGAAACGGCGGTGGGCGCGGAAGTTCCTCGTGCGCAACTGGTACGAGCTGTTCGCCATGATCCCGGTCGCGCACCCCGCCATGGCCGCGCACAAGTTCATCAGCGTCGTCCTGCTGCTCGTGCGGATCGGGCGGGCCGCGGACCGGGCCGTCGGCGAGCAGTTCACCTACCGGCTCGTCGACAAGCTGTCCGAGCCGATCGTGAAGGCGATCAAGAAACCGGTGACCATCGCCGTGCTCGACGAGGTCGTCAAGGTGCTCGAAACCGGCAATTACCCGGAGAACCTGGCCAAGTCGCTCGGAGCGCACAAGGACGAGCTGCGCTCGATCATCGCCGAGAAGATCGCCGCGGACCCGCAACTCGGGAAGCTCAAGCGGCTGCCCTTCCACGACGAGATCGTGCGCGCCTGCGTCGACACCTCGTTCCGCGTGCTGCTGGAGGTCCTCCTCGACCCGCGGATCGACGACTTCTTCTCCGCCGTGGTCCGCGACAACCGCGAGCAGATCCGGGTGGCCGTGCAGCTCGGGCTCAACGAGGTCGACGACGAAGACCGCGAGAAGGCCCTGGGCGTGCGCACCCAGCGCGCCGCCGCGCACGAGTACGACCGGCTGCACCCGGGTTCACGTCCGTAGGTACTCGCCCAGGCGGGCGGCCGCGGCGAGCATCGCCAGGCCACGGGCGGTCAGCCGGTCCTGCCAGGTTTCGAGCGCCTCGGCCAGCGACTCCGTGCCGCCCGCGGTGCGGACCTGCTCGACCACCGTCGCGATGTGGGCCAGCGGATAGCCGCCGCGGCGGAGCAGGTGGGCCAGTTCGGCGTCGCGGACGTCGGCCGCCTGGAAGACCCGGTGGCCGGTCGCCCGGTTCCGCGAAGGCACCAGGATGCCCGCACGTTCCCAGGCCCGCACGGTCGCCGCCGTGACGCCGAGCCGGTGCGCGAGCTCGCCGATCGACCAGCCGGCGGCGGCCGGCCCGGGTGCCGCCCCGGTCGTCAGGTGCCCGATCGCCGTGCGGACCGTGTTGAGGGTTTCGCGGTCCCGGAGCAGCTGCTCGTGGCCGCGGTCGACGAGCGTCAGCGCGCGGGCGAGGTCGCCGTCGTTGGCCGCGAGCATGATCCCGCCGGCGGTGGCGTGCCCGTACGCCGGGACCAGCGCGAGGAAGGTGCGCAGGGCGGCAGCGTGTGCTTCGGTGTAGATCCGGTAGCCGCTCGCGGTGCGGGCCGCCGGCGGGAGGAAGCCGTCCTGTTCGTAGTTGCGGACCGCCTGCGTGGAGATGCCGTGCTCGCGGGCGAGGTCAGCAGGTCTCAACCGAGTTTTCAAGGATACGATTCAACCACATGGACCTCACCGACTTCACCGCCGAACTGCTCGGGCTGGGCGAGCCGACCCACTTCGAGCCGGCCTGCGCGTGGCTGCGCAACGACCTCTTCGCCCGGCTCGCCGAGCACGGCTTCCGGTCGATCGCCCTGGAGACCGACCGCGTCGCCGCGCTCGACGGCGGCTTCTCGCACAACCTGGGCGATGTGGCCGCCAACCAGCAGCTGCTGAAGTGGCTGCGCGAGTACAACGAAACCGCCGAAGAACCGCTGACCTTCCACGGCTTCGACGCCCCGACCGAGATGTTCAGCGCCCCCAGCCCGCGCACCTACCTCGAACACGTCCGCGACTACCTCGGCCTGGACGTCGACATCGCGGCGCTGACCGGCGACGACGAGCGGTGGAGCCGGTCCGAGGCGATCCTCGACCCGGCCCAGTCGCCCGGCGCGTCGCCCGAGGCCCGCGAGCTGCGGGTCATCGCCGACGACCTGCTCGTCGCCCTCCACGCCGCCGCACCCCGATGGGACGCGGCCTGGGAGCGGGCCAAGGTGCACGCCGTCGCGGGACGCGGCCTGCTGCGCTACCACGCGGCGTCCGCCCAGCCCGGCGACCGGGACACCAGGATTTCGCGGCTCGCGGGCATGCGCGCGGTGCTCATGGCCGAGAACCTCCTGGACATCCGGGCCATCGAGGCACCCCGCGGCCCGACGCTGGTGTTCGCGCACAACGGTCACCTGCAGCGTTCGGGGGCCGGCGCGGGCGCGATCGTCGGAACCCTCCTCGGCGACCGGTACGCGTTCGTCGCCGGCAGCCTCGGCCGCAGCGAAGCCATCGGCCTCGGCGAGCCGGCGCCGGACACCTACGAAGGCGCGCTCCAACGGGGCACGGAAACCTGGCGGCTGGCCGCCGTCCCGGCCGGGCGCGAGCGCACCGACACCAAGCCCGAACGCGGCTATTTCGGCCTCGACGCCGCCCTCCTCGAAAATGCCACCGCGGTGTGGCATATAGCCCTAGGCACGGAAAGCCCCCGCACCGAGCCGGGTGCGGGGGCTGCCGAGGACCCGGTTACGGGTAGCTGACCACGTTGACCGGCACCGTGCCCGAAGGCGTGACACCGCCGGTGTCGTTGATGACGTGCGTGATCGTGCCGCGGTAGTTGAGCGACACCGTCAGCAGGCTGTGGAACCGGACGCCGCTGGTGTTCGGCACCTCGAACGCGTGGTAGCTGGACACCGCCGGGTTCGTGTCGAAGAAGCAGTAGCTCCCGAGGCCCCACGCCTCATGGGACGTCACGTTCGCCCCGACCTTGTACGCGGCGTACCCGGCGACACCCGATGGGGCGTTCCACGACGCCTGGTTCGGCACGTCGTAGGGCATCTCGTTCTGGAAGAAGATCGTCCGGCCGCCCTGGCCGTTCCAGATCACCTGGTACTTCTGGTAGTGCTCGACGAACAGGCCGGTGGCCAGCACGTTCGCGCCGTTCACCACGAGCCCGGTGTCGGCCGTGTTGGTGTTCCAGCCGTACGTGCCCGCGTTGCCGTGGTCGGCCCGCCACGCCCAGATGTGGTCGATGATCGTGTTGGCGCTGTTGACGATCAGGCTGTTCGTCGCCTTGCCGGCGATCGCGCCGCCGATCCGGAAGAAGACGTCCTGGACCGTCGTCGGGTTCGACGCGTGCGACGCCGACGAGCCGGACTGGCCGACCGTCAGCAGCGCCTGCGAGTTCGTCGTGCCCGCGTCGAAGAGCAGGCCCTTGAGCCGGACGCCGTCCACATCGGACACCTGCATCGCGTTGACGCCGTTGTCCGGCACCAGGGTCGGGTAGCCGATGCCGAGGATGGTCGTGTTCGCGCGGGTCACGTTGAGCGTCTGGTTGAGGTGGTAGACGCCCGGCGTGAAGAACAGGTTGCAGCCCGCGGAGAGGGCGTTGTTGATCGACGCGGCCGTGTCGCCGGACTTGACGACGTAGAACTGGCTCATCGGCGCCGACGTGCCCGGGGTGCTGCCGTTCGCCCAGCTCGGGCCGGACGCGTTGGTGCGCAGGGACGGCAGGAACACGCGGTACTTGCCGGTGCCGTCGACGTACAGGTAGGGCACGTCGCGCGAGACCGGGGTCGTCGCGAGCGTGGTTTCGGGCGGGTTCGGGAAGGTGGTCGCCGGCGCGCCGCTGGTGCCGGAGAAGACCATGTTCCAGACGCCGCCGTTCCAGCTGCCGAGCTGCGAGTCGCGGGTGTACCACTGCTGCTGCGACACCGACGCGGCCTGGCCGGCCACCTTCGTGTCGGCGATGTAGCCGCCGCTGGCGAAGCCGTAGCTCGCCGGGTACAGCTGCAGCCCGCCGCGGACGTCCATCCGGCGGAACGGCGCGGCCTGCGCCACCGCCCACCGCTCGTTGCCGCCGGAGGGGTTGACGGCCATGTTCTCGGCCGAGCGCCAGAAGTTCTGCAGCGCGACGCCGTTGTCGGAGGCGTTGAAGGCGTCGACCGTGACGTCCCCGTTGATCAGGACGTCACCCGGGTTCTGCCCGAGGCCGGCGACCGAGGTGTAGAAGCCGACGTTGTCGTGGACGTTGTTGTACGTGCCCGGCTTGAACAGGTGCGCGACGCGCCGGTCCGCCATCTGCGCGGTCAGCGTGTCCTTCTGGTTGTTGAAGTCGGTGTCCAGCTGAGCCTGGATCGTCGCCGCGGACATGCCGGGGTCGAAGATCCGCACGTTCGGCCCGAAGTTCGGGGTGTCGGACTGCGTCGGACAGCCGGCCTGCGTGCCGATCGTGTAGCTCGCGCTCGACACCGGGGACGTCGTCGAACCGGACTTGAGGGCGATCGCGTTGACCGTGCGGGAGTTCGGGACGCTGATCGGTCCGCTGTAGAGCGTGGAGGACGCGGTCGGCGTCGAGCCGTCCACCGTGTACCGGATGGTCGCGCCCGCGGTGGCGCTGCTGATCGTCACCGTCTGGGCTGCCGAGTAGGTGCCGCCCGGTGGGCTGAACGTCGGCGCCGCGACCGTCGTCGTGCCGCCGCCGACGGTGTAGCTGAAGTGCGGGGTGTCGTACTGCGGGCCGCTCTTCTCGTAGGTGAACCAGTAGTCGAGGACGTTTCCGCTGCTCAGGCCGTTGACGGTGGTCCGCCAGGTGCCGGAGCCGTTGGTCATCCGGACGTTCTGCTGGCCGACGCCCGGCACGCCGGTGTAGTGGATGTCCACGTACAGCGCGGGGGTCGTCGGGGTGAAGCTGATCTGCACCTGGCTGGCACTGGGCTGCGTGACGCTCTGCGTGTAGTCGTCCGCGGCCAGCGCGGCCGGGGCGCTCAGCCCGGCCGCCACCAGCACTGCCGAGGCGACGAGCGCGAGGCCCGGGCCGCGTCGTCGTAACTTGTCCAAGGTCCGGTTCACGCCGTGACACCTCCGCCGTTGGGGATTCCACGAGGCATTTGTTGCGAGTCACAACAAAGTAGCTCCCGCTCAACGGTGCTTCGGTCACTTTTTGGTAACACTTGTCTGGACCAATGCGCGAGTGGGTGAGTCGGTTCGTCACTCTTCGTCGCATTCTGACCACGGTGGGCTGCACGCGAACGGCCGCACGGTGGCCATGGTGGACGATGTCCTCCAGCGCGTCCGGCTGCGGGCCGTCGCGGTGGATCACCGCGCCCACCGGCGGCAAGCGGTTCCGGGCCTCCTCCGTGCCGCCGATCCTGCCCGGTCGGGTGACGTTCGCCCAGCGCGTTTTCGCTGGTCGGCCCGCGGGGTAAGGATGTCGGCATGCTGGACACCGAAGTCCTGTCGCGGACGGCTCCGCGGGCGCTCGACGTCGTCACCCCGCTCGGGGACGTGCGGTTCGCCGTCCGCGCCGGTGGCTGGGACGTGCCCGGGAGACCCGAGCTGACCTGGGGCCTCGCGTCCGGGGCGCGGCTCTGCCGCTGGCGGCACCAAGCCGTGCGGCTGGACGTGCTCTGCGGGACCACCGCGTCCGGGCTGCCCGGCGTCACCCGCGAGACCACCGTCCTGCGGGTGCTGGCCCGGGAGGACGTCGGCGAGTTCGTCGTCCAGGCCGAGCTGGCCGGCGCGCCGCACGAGGACCGGACTTGGGAAAGCGCCTTCACCGCCGAGACCGCCGACGCCGTGGTGAGCGTCGGCGGCCCCGGGGCCGAGCTGCTGCGGCGGTGCTCGCGGGCCGGGCAGCACGTGCCGCCGTACTGGTCGCGGCTGGTCGGCGGGGACGCCGTCGAGCGGACCGGGGGCCGGCTCACCTGGCGGCTGCCCCGGGTCGACCGCGGCGACTACGCCGAGCTGTGGGTGTCCGTCGCGTGGTGCGCGCCGGGCGGGGACCCGGGCCGCGCCGTCGACATCGACGCGGCCCGGGTGCTGCGGGAGCTAACCCAGTGAAATCCGGTCCAGATCCGGCGCCCCGGAACGGTCGTTGCCGATCCGGATCGTATTGGCGCCCGCGGTCAGCGGCACCGGGACCGAAGTGGTGTACGGGGTGTTGTTCCCGACGCCGCTCACCTTGACCTCCACCGGCGCGCCGCCGTTCACCGACACGAAGTACGACCGGTCGCCGTTGACGGTGAAGTCCAGGTACAGCGGGTACTGCCCCGCCGCGGGGACGGTCACTCCGGAGAACGTCACGGCCGCGCCCGGCCCGATGTTGCGCACCTTCTGCCCGCCCGAGCACGGCGAGCAGCTGGTGACACCGGCGTCGCCGATGTCGTTCGCCGAGTCCTCCGCTTCCCGCATGAACACCCGGTCCGCGGGCCGCGGCTTCACCTGCACCGGCTTGCTGACGGACTTCGCGCGCCCGAGCGTCCGGAACGACGCCGCTACCGGGATGCTCACGTCCTGGGCCGCCGGCGCGGTCACCGTCCAGGACCCGCTCAGCACCCGGCCGAGCCCGAGGGCGGCCGTCGTCGCCGGGCCGCCCGTCACCGTCCAGCCCGCCGGGACCACCGGGGCCAGCGACACCTGGTCGATCGGGTCGTCGACGTCCAGCCGCAGCGACGCGTCGATCCGCAGCGACTGCTGACCAGGCGAAACCCATTGGATGCCGGCGGGTTGCACGGTCAACGTCGTCTTCGGCGTGTACGACTCCGGTGGCATCGGCGCCACCGCGATCCGGTCGAGGTCCGCCGTCCCGGACACCTTGATCGTGTTCGCGCCGGCGGTCAGCGGCACCGCGATTGCCCCCGGGGCGGCGACCGGGATCGGCGCCGCGCCGTTGACGCTCACCGAGAGTGTGCCCGGCCCGGCGGTGTCCAGCTGCAGCCGGGACGGGCCCGTGGCCTGGACGTCCCGGAAGACGACGGCGCCGCGGTCGAGGCCGGTCACCGCGTTCGTGCCCGAGCAGGCCTCGCACCACACCGGCGTCGCCTTGCCCTCGAAGCCGTTGCGCCACGATTCCGCTTCCAGGGGCACCTCGCCGCGCGGGTCGGGGTAGCCGTAGGCGACGTCGATCTCGTCGAGGGCCAGCTGCCGGTAGAACGGCTTGGCCTGCGGCCCGGACCACGTGTTCAGCACCTCGAGCTGCAGGTACCGGGCGTGCACCTCGCCGACGTCGATGAACTGGACGCCCCGGTTGCTCGGCAGGGCACCGGTGCGGACCGTGCGCCAGGTCTTGCCGTCGTCGCTGGCGTGGACGCGGTAGTCCTTGATGCGCGCGGAATCCTCGGCGCGGCCGAAGGACTCCCGCGCGTACGTCGGCGACGACTCGCGCTCGTGCACCGCGAGGTAGGCCGTCGACCGCTCCCGGCCCAGGTCCAGCGTCACGGACACCGGGAGCCGGCCGCCCGCGTCCCAGAAGTTCAGGTAGCTGCCGTCGACGAGGTTCGCCGCCGACGCCGCGTTGGCGGACGCGGTCGCCTTGATCGTGCTCTTGTCGTAGAAGTACTGCTGCCCGGCGGTGTCCACTTTGAACACCGTGTCGTAGGTGTCCCAGCTCCGGATGTCCAGAATGGACAGATAGCCGCCGGATTGGGCGAACCGCATCGGCTTCCCGGTGCGCAGGTCGGACACGCCGGTCACGCGGTAACCGTTGTCCCGCAGCCGGACCAGGTTCGTCGACGGCCGCGTGACGACGTGCACGTACTGCGTGCGGCCCTTGACGGTGATCACGCCGTGAGCGCCGTCGTTCCAGAAGCCCGGCTGCATGCCGCCGTACAGGTACCCGCCGCCCTCGGTGCCGGTCAGCGACTCGCGGATCGGCTGCGTCCAGGACGCCATGAAGTTGTTGAACGCCTCCTGCTGCGGCGGGAACTTGCCGTTCAGCATGGCCGTTTCGGCCATCAGCGACTTGATCGACGAGCCCGCGTTCGTGATGTAGCGGCCGGTGGAAAGCCGGAAGTCGACGGCCTGGTCGCCGCCGCTGTACCACCAGTCGCCGTTGGTCGGCAGCTTGTAGTCGGCCTCGGTGAGCCGCGGCATCGGCGTGTAGACGGCCTGCGGGTAGTCGTACGACGGCGTCATGCCGGTCTTCTGCTCGTTGCTGACCGTGTCCATGATCGGCGTGTCTTCGTTGTTGTTGCTCAGCAGCCAGGACGGCCGCTTCTCGCGAATGTGCTCGTAGAGCCCGTGCTGCTCCCAGTACTCGTTGTCGTTGTCGATCCAGAACCCGGCGAGAGCGGAGTAGCGGTCCATGACCTCGTCGAACAGGTCGTAGGAGAACTCGCCGAAGCCGGGCCGGGTCGTCAGGTCGACCTGGTGGCCCTTGTAGGCCGAGTAGGCGGCCGAGTCGAGGGACTCGTGGCCGGTTTCGTTGTGCCACTGGGGATCGTCGGTCAGGTAGAGCATGACGCGCACGCCCTTGGCCTGGCCCGCGGCGATCAGCTCGCCGAGGAAGTCGCGCTGCGTCGAGCAGCTGCCGGGGATCTTCGACGGCCACGGCCGCGCGTACCCCAGCCTGCTGTGGAAGGTGGTGAGGACGACGTAGGACGCACCCAGTTTCTTGGCTTCGTCGATCCAGTAGCCCGGCGTCCAGCCGCCGGCGGTGACGTCGCGCTCCCAGGCGGCGCAGTCGGTGTGCCGCGGCGCGGTGAACATGCCCCAGTGCAGGAACAGCCCGGCCGTCGAGGCCCGCAGCCAGTCCTGACGCGGGTGGTAGAGCTCGGCGTTCGCGGGGCTGACCAGGCTCGCCACCAGCGCGACGGCGGCGGCGAGGCAGGCGAGCAGTCGGATTCTCAAAGGACCTCCTCGTCCGGAGAGATCCGATGATTGGTTCCTCATATATCGTACGTCAAGGGAAGATGCCGCTCATCGGGACGTAATCGTCTGATCTGTCACAAACTCCGGCCCGCGTTCGTCAAGGGGGTGATCGCTCCGCGAAAGGACGAACCCGTGAACGACGAGCTCCTGGCCCGCAGCTTCGAGACCCACCGCGACCACCTGCGGTCCGTCGCCTACCGGATGCTGGGCTCGCTGACCGAGGCCGAGGACGCCGTCCAGGAGGCGTGGCTGAAGCTCAGCCGGAGCGACACCGCGGGCGTGGCGAACCTCGCCGGGTGGCTCACCGCCGTCGTCGGGCGGGTCTGCCTCGACCTGCTGCGCTCCCGGAAGGCCCGGCGCGAGGAGCCGTGGGACACCCTGGTGCCCGACCCGATCGTCAGCCGCGAGGACGCCGGCCCCGAGCACGAGGCGCTGCTGGCCGACTCGGTCGGGCTCGCACTGCTGGTCGTGCTCGACACGCTCACCCCGGCCGAACGGCTTGCGTTCGTGCTGCGGGACATGTTCGCGCTGCCGTTCGAGGAGATCGCCCCGGTCGTCGGCCGGTCCGAGGCGGCGACCCGGCAGCTCGCGAGCCGCGCCCGGCGGCGGGTCCAAGGGGCCCCGGTCGCGCCGGATCCGGACCTCGCCCGCCAGCGCGAAGTCGTCGACGCCTTCCTGGCGGCCGCCCGAGGCGGGGACTTCGACGCGCTGGTCTCCGTCCTCGACCCGGAGGTCGTGCTGCGCGCCGACCACGGCGCGGCCCGGGGCGGCTCGATCGAGGTCCGCGGCGCGGCGGCCGTCGCCGACCAGGCGCTGACGTTCTCGCGCCTCAACGCCGGCGGCGGCGTGGTGCACCGCGCGCTGGTCAACGGCGCGGCGGGCGTGGTCGCCACCCGCGAAGGGCGGCCGTTCTCGGTGCTGGGCTTCACGGTCGCAGGCGGCCGGATCGTCGAGATCGACATCGTCGCCGACCCCGCCCGCCTCGGCCGGCTGGACCTGGCCGTCCTCGGCTAACCACGCACGACCGCGCCGCTTTCGTCGGTGGTCAGGGCGACTTCCCCGGCGTCGTCGAAGTGCAGGTAGCGGGTGCGGCCGTCGGCGTACCGCCGCACCGCGTCCGCGACCACGACCACCAGCTCGCCGTCTTCGATCGCGTAGTGGTCGTCCGGGCTCAGGACTTCGTGGATGTGCGAGCCGTTGGTGACCAGGGTGCGGACGCGGCGGCCGGTGTGGTCGTAGCTGTACAGCGCGTTGACGCCGTCGTCGCCATGGACCCCGCGCAGCCGGCCGAACGCGTCCCGGATCTCGCTGCCCGGCCCGGGTGCAACCGCCGGGCCGGGCTCGATGTCGCGCACCAGCCCGCCCGGGCCGGTGAGCACGTGCCGTCCGCCGGCCCAGTGCTCGCTGACGCCGTTCGCGTAGTGCACCGCGGTGCGGCGGCCGGCCAGGTCGTAGTCGACGGCGTCGACAACCCCCGGCACGCTCACCAGCCGCCCAACTTCGTCGTACTGGTGGTGCACGGTCAGCCGCCCGTCGCCGGCGTCGGGGTAGGACACCGCCGACACCCGGCCGTCGGCCCGGCGGGTCACGTCGAGCCGGTACTCGACGGCCACGTGCGCCGGGCGCCAGCGCTTCTCGGCCGGCCGGCCGAGCGCGTCGTAGCCGAACTGGGTCACGCCGCATTCGTCGGTGACCCGCACCAGCCGCCCGCAGCTGTGCGGGCCCGCGCCGTGCGGCACCGCCAGCCCGCCGTCGTGGTGGGTGAACGTGGTGACCGGCGTGCCGCGCGGGTCGTCGACCAGCACCGCGACCACCCGCCCGAGCGCGTCCCGGACCCGGAACACCGTGTGCCCGCCCGCGGTCCGCGACTCGACGACCTGGCCGGCCGCGTCCCGGACGTGCACCGCGCCATCCGAGCCACGCAGCTCCCGCCCGAGCAGGTCGTGCACCCCGGCGGCCGCAACCCGGTCTTCCCGGACCGGAAGCGGGCGGCCCAGCGCGTCGTACCGGAACTCCTCCGGCGACGGCAGCGGGTCGCCGTCCCGGAACGCCCGGCTCGTCCGGCACACCAGGCCGCGCGCGCAGTACTCGTGGTGCTCGTCGACGACGTCGCCGAGCAGTTCCGCGTGCCGCCGCTCCAGCAGCCGCCCGGTGCCGTCGTGCAGCTCCGCGGTCACCAGCACCTCCGCCTCGCCCGAGACCGCCCGCTGCTCGGTGGTGACGCGGGTGCCGTCGTAGCGGTGCCGGACGGTCGGCAGGTCCGCCGAGTCACCCGGCCGCACCACCGTTTCGGGCCGGCCCAGCGGGTCGTGGGTCAGCGTGGTCACCGCGCCCGCCGGATCGGTCACCTCGCACACCCGGGCCGTGCGGACGTCGTGGCGGGTGATCGTCACGTTGCCCAGCGGGTCGGTGGCCACCTCGGGGAAGCAGCGGTCGGCCGAGTACCGGATCTCCCGGGTGTGGCCGAGCGGGTCCGTCGTCGTGGTGCGCAGCCCGGAGACGGTGTCGAGCCGGCCGTGGAACGTGGTGACCCACCAGCCTTCCTCGCCGGGACGGCGGTGGTAGCCGTGGTGGCGCAGGTCGGGCGGGCGCGCGCCGTAGACGTCGGCGATGAGCGCGTCGGTGAGCACCAGCTCCTCCCGCGCGGTCAGGAGGCCGTGCGAACCGGCGAACCCGTCGGGCTCTTCGTCGTAACGGAAGATGGTGTCGGACAGCACTTTCCCGCTGCCGTCCACCGCGCGGACCCGCGCCGGGAGCGCGGTGAACCGGTGTTCGGGATCGGTGACGTACTTCGTCCGGGTCTCGCGCACGACCGGCTCGTGCCCGGGCCGTTCGGTCGTCGCCACCTCGCGGGTCGGGTTCCCGGCCGAGTCGAAGGCCGTCTCCGTCGTGGTGACCGAAACCGGCGTCTCCCGGCGTTCGAACTCCGTCGTCACCGATCGCGTCCACTGTGGACGGCGAAGGTGCTCGACGCGGCGGTACGGCCGGTCCGCCGCCGCGGACCCGTCGAGGCCGTAGACCTCCTCCTTGGCCAGCAGCCCTTCGCCGCCGAACCAGCGCACGGTCCGCAGGGTCGGCGCGTACTCGTCGCCGAGGTCGTCCTGGACGACGCGGCCGAAGCCGGGCGCCCGGCTGTCGTGGTACTCGAACTCCGTCACGCCCACGTGGCCGGTGACCGACTCGCGCAGCGAGACCCGCCGGACCACCGGCACCGAGGCGACGGTCGCGTACTCGATCGCGGTCCGCAGCCCCATCCCGTTGTCGATTTCGCACAGCCGTCCGGTGCGGGGCGGGTCGTCGAAGGAGTGGTACGGCACGGCGTCGAGCACGGACACCCCGCCGCCGGCGCGCGCCCGCGCGGCCAGCTGGACCCGCCG
>NZ_JBSGJD010000166.1:0-21889 GCF_053605405.1 Amycolatopsis sp. NPDC003861 | reverse complement strand
GCCGGTGCAGGTCCACGTCGCCGACCCCGACCCGATCGCGCCACCGGCGCAGGTCGCCGCCTGGCGCGAAGCCGCGGCCCGGTCGGGTGCCGATGCCCGGGTGTACACCTACCAGGGCATCGGCCACTTCTACACCGACGCCGGCGGCCCCGAGTACGACGCGGCCGCGGCGGAGCTCACCTGGGACCGCGTCGACGGGTTCCTCAGGCGTATTTCACCGGGTAGTGCTTGATGCCGTTGATCCAGCTCGACCGCAGCCGCACCGGGGGTGCCGCCTCGGCGATCTCCGGCATCACGTCGGCGATGGCGTTGAAGATCAGGTCGATCTCCAGCCGGGCCAGGTTCGCGCCGATGCAGTAGTGCGATCCCGTGCCGCCGAAGCCGACGTGCGGGTTGTCCTCGCGGAGGATGTCGAACTTCTCCGGGTCGTCGAAGACCTCGTGGTCGAAGTTGGCCGAGCTGTAGAACATCCCGACCCGGTCGCCCTTGCGGATCTGCGCACCGCCGAGCTCGGTGTCGCGGGTGGCGGTGCGCTGGAAGGCGACGATCGGGGTGGCCCAGCGGACGATCTCGTCGGGCGCGGTCTTGGGCCGCTCTTCCTTGAACAGCTCCCACTGGTCCCGGTGGTCCAGGAACGCCTTCATGCCGTGGGTGATGGCGTTGCGCGTCGTCTCGTTGCCGGCGACGGCGAGCAGGATGACGAAGAACCCGAACTCGTCGGAGCCGAGCGATTCACCGTCGACGTCGGCCTGGATGAGCTTGGTGGCGATGTCGTCCATCGGGCACTTGCGCCGCTCCTCGGCCATGTTCCAGGCGTACCCGACGAGCTGGGCGGACGCCTCCAGCGGCGCGACCTCGTACTCGGGGTCGTCGTAGGCGACCATCTGGTTCGACCAGTCGAAGATCTTGAGCCGGTCCTCCTGCGGGATGCCGATCAGCTCGGCGATCGCCTGCAGCGGCAGCTCGCACGCGACGTCGGTGACGAAGTCGCCCGACCCCTTCTTCCGCGCCTCGTGCACGATCCGCTCGGCGCGCTCGCGCAAGGTGTCCTCGAGCTTCGAGATGGATCGCGGGGTGAAGCCCTTCGACACGATCCGCCGCAGCTTCGTGTGCTGCGGGGCGTCCTGGTTGAGCAGCACCAGGCGGTTCGCCTCGAGGTTGTCCTCGGTCATGTTCTCGTCGAAGCGGATGATGGCGGTCTTTTCCCGCGACGAGTACAGCGTGCTGTCGCGCGAGACCTCCTTGACGTCCGCGTGGCGCGAGACGACCCAGTAGCCGTCGTCGCGGTAGCCGGCGGTGTTGTGCTTCTGGGGGTTCCACCACACCGGGGCGGTGCGCCGGAGCTCGGCGAACTCGGCGACGGGGAGTCGCTCCGCCAAGAGATCCGGATCGGTGAAGTCGAACCCGGCGGGGATGAGCGGAGCGGCCACGTTGCCTCCCACGGTTCGGCTTGGAACACGTTCTAGGTTGGATTGAAGCATACGGCGTTAACCAACGGAAGACCGCAAGTGAAACCCGTTTACTCAACCGGGGATGCCAGGTGAGCGCGCGCTCACTTCAGCAAGATCAAGAAGCGGCCGCGCCTGCGCAGACTTGCAGAAAACAATAACTTGTTCTAGTTTTTGGGTCAGTGAACAGTGTTTCCCGACGAAAGGGACGACATGGGCGTGCCGGTCATCGTCGAAGCCGTGCGGACCCCGATCGGCAAGCGGAACGGGCTGCTGGCCGGCCTGCACGCGGCCGAGCTGCTGGGTGCCGCGCAGCTCGCCCTGCTGGACCGCGCCGGGATCGACCCGGCGCTCGTCGAGCAGCTCATCGGCGGCTGCGTCACGCAGGCCGGTGAGCAGTCGAACAACGTCACGCGCACCGCGTGGCTGCACGCGGGCCTGCCCGAGACGACGGGCGCGACGACGATCGACGCCCAGTGCGGCTCGGCGCAGCAGGCGACCCACCTGATCGCCGGGCTGATCGCGGCGGACGCCATCGACGCCGGTGTCGCGTGCGGGGTCGAGGCGATGAGCCGGGTGCCGCTGGGCACGAACCGCGCCGGCGCCTCACCACGGCCGTCGTCGTGGTCGATCGACCTGCCCAACCAGTACGGCGCGGCCGAGCGGATCGCGGTCCGCCGCGGGCTGACGCGCGAGGACGTCGACCGGTTCGGGGCGGCGTCCCAGCAGAAGGCGGCGGCCGCGTGGGCGGCGGGCCACTTCGACCGCGAGGTGGTGCCGGTGAAGGCCCCGGTCCTCTCGGCCGACGGCGCACCGACCGGCGAGACCCACCTCGTCACGCGCGACCAGGGCCTGCGCGAGACGACGGTCGAAGGCCTGGCCCGGCTCAAGCCGGTGGTCGAGGACGGCGTCCACACGGCGGGAACGTCCTCCCAGATCTCCGACGGCGCGGCGGCTCTGCTCCTGCTGGACGCGGACCGCGCGGCGGCGCTCGGCCTGCGTCCGCGGGCCCGGATCGTCGCGCAGGCGTTGGTCGGCGCCGAGCCGTACTACCACCTGGACGGCCCGATCCGCGCGACGGAACGCGTGCTCGCCCGGGCCGGGATGACGGTGGGTGACGTGGACCTGTTCGAGGTCAACGAAGCGTTCGCGTCGGTCGCGTTGTCGTGGCAGCAGGTGGTTTCGCCGGACCCGTCCCGGGTCAACGTCAACGGCGGCGCGATCGCCTTGGGCCACCCGGTGGGCAGCACGGGCGCCCGGCTGCTGACGACGGCGTTGCACGAGCTGGAGCGCCGGGACGCCGCGACGGCGCTGGTGACGATGTGCGCGGGCGGCGCACTGGCGACGGCGTCGATCATCGAACGGCTCTAGGCCCCCGACCACCACGCCGTCGGGTGAACGGCTTGTGCTTCACTTCGAGGCATGATCTCGGAAAGCCGTTGCCCGGTGGAGGACGGCGAGCTCCTCGTCCGCCGCGGCGGCGAGGGCCCGGCACTGCTGCTGATCGCGGGCGGCACCGGATCGGGCGACGCCTACCGCGCGCTGGCGAAGCAGCTGTACGCGGACTACACCGTGATCACCTACGACCGCCGAGGCCACTTCGGCAGCACGGACACGACCACGGGCCCGGTCCCGGTTTCCCTGCAGGCGGACGACGCCTTGGCGGTCCTCGACCACGCGGCCGACGGCCCGGCCCAGGTGTTCGGTTCGAGCGCGGGCGCCCTGATCGGCCTCGACCTGGTCGCCCGCCACCCGGACCGCGTGACAACGCTGGTGGCGCACGAACCCCCGGCGGTCCACCTGATGCCGGACGCCGGCGGCTGGCTCGAAGCGGCGGCCGAGCAGGTCCGCCTGGCCCGCTCGGGCGAACTGATGGCGGCGGTGACCCGGTTCGCGGACGCCATCGCGGGCGCGGCGCTGCCCAACCTGCCGAACCTCCGCCTGCCGCACGAAGCCGACTGGATCCGGTTGTTCGACCGCGAACTGACGGAGTTCTTCGACTACCTGCCGGACCTGAGGGCCCTGCGGAAGGCGACCACGGAGATCTTCCCGGTAGCAGGAGAGGGCAGCCGGGGCCGGTACCACTACCAGCCGGCGAAGATCCTGGCTCTGGAGCTCGGGTTGCCGTTCGTCGAGACCCCGGGCTCCCACCTGGCCCCGCAGCGAAACCCGGTGAAGTTCGCGGCCGCGTTGAAGGACCTGCTGAACCCGGAATCCTGACGGGCGGCACGCGTGCCCGAAGGGACGACACGGCGTCAGACGACTCGGATGCCGTCCTTCCAGACCTCCCGGATGTTCGACGCCAGCGCCGGGAAGTCGTACGGGTTCCCCGCCACCACCACGACGTCCGCCCGCAGGCCCGGCTCCAGCCGGCCCAGTTCCCCGTCCAGGCCCATCAGCCGCGCCGCCGAGGACGTCGTTGCCTCCAGGACGTCCCCCGGCGTCATGCCGCACGCCGCCATCAGGGCCAGTTCCTCGAGGTTCGTCCCGTGCGGGCCGACTCCGCTGTCCGTGCCCATCGCGATCCGGACACCCGCCGCATACGCGCGGCGGACCGAATCCCGGTGTGCCTCCACCACTTCGCGCGCCTTCGCCACCACCGGCGCCGGGAGGTCGACGCCCGCGTCGGCCGCGCGGACCACGTTGACCGGGGCGATCAGCGTCGGGACCAGCCAGGTTCCGTGGCCCAGCATCAGCTCGATCGCTTCGTCGTCCAAGTAGATGCCGTGCTCGATCGAGCGCGCGCCCGCGCGGACCGCGTTCTTGATGCCCGCCGCGCCCTGGGCGTGGGCCATCACCGGACGGCCCTGCATCGCCGCCTCCGTGACCAGGACGTCCAGTTCCTCCGGGGTGAACTGGGCGTGCCGCGGGTCGTCGCGCGGGGACAGCACGCCGCCGGTCGTGCACACCTTGAGCACGTCGGCGCCCGCGCGCAGCAGCGTCCGGGCCACCCGGCGCATCTCGTCGGGCCCGTCGACCGTCGTGTCCGGACGGCCCGGGTGCGGGACCATCAGCGGGACGCACAGCCCCGACGGGTGCCACGCGTCGCCGTGGCCGCCCGTCGGGCTGATCAGGCCGATGGAGATCTGCAGCCGCGGGCCCGGGATCAGGCCGTCGTCCACCGCCTGCTTGATGCCGAGGTCCGCGCCCGCCGCGTCGCGGACCGTCGTGATGCCCAGGCCCAGCGTGGCCCACAGGTTCCGCGCGGCTTCGTAGAACTGGTAGGAGAACGGCTTCTGCACCCGCGACAGCAGCCCGATGTCGGAGATCGTGACGTGCACGTGGCAGTCGAAGAGCCCCGGCAGCAGCACCGTACCGGTGCAGTCGACGCCCTCGTCGCCGTCGAGGTCGGTCCCGACGTCGACGATCCGGCCGTGCTCGACGACGACGTCGGCCGGAGCCGGGTCCGCGCCGGTGCCGTCGAAGACCGAGCCGCCGGTGAACACCGTCCGCGTCACGCCGCCTCCACGAGGGCAAGAGTACTCGCGACCACAACCGTGCCGTGGTTGCCCCGGAACTGACGGCGGCCGCGGTCTTTCGCTCCACTGTGGACACCCGCGCGGGGCCGATGGTAGCTACGCACGCGCGTCACCCCGCCAGGAGCCCGAGGCGACGGACGGCGAGTTCGGCCAGCAGCGCGGCGCCGTCGCCGAGCACCTGGTCGTCGAACCGGGCGCGCGGCGAATGGTTGTCCGGGGCGGTCGCGGGGTCCGTGGGGCAGGCGCCGAGGAAGAGGTACGCGCCCGGAACCCGTTCCAGGACCCGGGAGAAGTCCTCCGAACCGGTGATCGGATCGGCCATCTCGGTGAAGCGCTCCTCACCGAAGACGTCGCGGATCGTGTCGGCGACGAAGGCGTAGGCGGCGGCGTCGTTGACCGTCGCGGGGTACTCCGGTTCGTAGGTGACGTCGATGTCGAGGCCGTGTGCCTGGGCGATGCCGCGGCAGACCTGCACCGCGCGCTCCCCCACCTTCGCGGCGACCTCCGGGGAGAACGACCGGAGTGTCGCTTCGAACACGGCGTCGTCCGGGATGATGTTGCGCCGGGTGCCGGCGTGGAACGAGCCGACGGTGATGACGACCGGGTCGAAGACGTCGAAGGTGCGGGTGACCATCGTCTGCAGGGCGGTCACCATCTCGCAGGCGGCCGGGATCGGGTCGCGGGCGTCGTGCGGCGACGAGCCGTGGCCGCCGTCGCCCTTCACCCGGACTTCGAGCGCGCCCGACGCCGCCATCAGCGTGCCGGGGCGGGCGACGAAGTGGCCCTTCGCGTAGCTGGCAGCCGAGACGTGCAGGCCGTACGCGGCGTCGACGTGCTTGCCGGACGCCGTCAGGACGCCTTCGTCGATCATGTGACCGGCGCCGTCCCAGCCCTCTTCGCCGGGCTGGAACATGAAGACGACGTCGCCGGGGAGGTCGTCCTTGCGGGCGGCGAGCAGGCGGGCCGCGCCGACCAGACCGGCGGTGTGGAGGTCGTGGCCGCAGGCGTGCATGGCGCCGTCGAGGGTCGAGCTGAACTCCTCGCCGCTGGCTTCGGTGACCGGGAGCGCGTCCATGTCGCCGCGCAGGAGGACGGTGCCGCCCGGGTTGCCCCCGCGCAGGACCGCGGTGATCGACGACAGGTTCTTGCCGAGCGTGATTTCGAGCGGCAGGCCGTCGAGGGCGGCGAGGACCCGTTCCTGGGTGCGCGGGAGGTGGAGGCCGATCTCGGGGACGCGGTGCAGCTCGCGGCGCAGGACCTGCAGGTCGTCGAGCATGGCGGCGGCATCGAAGCGCAGGGTCATCCGCCGATCATGCGAGAGTCGAGCACAATGGCCGGGGAAAATGGCCGAAACCACCGTTCCGAGGGCTGATGAGCGAAGAATCCGCCATGCTGGCCGAGCAGGACCTCAAACTGGCCGACGCGCTCCAGGCCGCGCCGCGGGCGTCGTGGTCGACCCTCGGCGACGCGCTGGGACTCGGCGCGGTGACCGTGGCCCGCCGGTGGGACGCACTGGTGGAGCGCGGCGACGCCTGGCTCACCGCGTACGCCGGCGGGGAGCTGATTTCGCAGCTGGTGCTGGCTTTCGTGGCGATCGACTGCGAGCCCGGGGCGGCGCCGGACGTCGCCGAAGCGCTGGCCTCGGACGTCCACGTGGCCACGGTGGAGCACGTGGCGGGGCCGTGCGACCTGCTCGTCCACGTGGTGACGCCGTCGTTGCGGGAGCTGGGGGCGCACGTGGCGACGTTGGCAGTCCCCGGCGTGACGCGGCTGCGGACGACGTTGTCCCCGCGCATGTTCACCGAGGGCAGCCGCTGGCGCGTCCGGGCGATCTCGCCGGGTCAGCGCGAGGCGCTGTCGCCGAAGCCGGCTCGCCAGCGCGCCCCGCTGCGTTTCGACGCGGCGGACCGGGCGCTGATCTTGGCGCTGGGAGCGGACCCCCGAGCCTCGGCGGCGGCGCTGGCGGGCGTACTGGGCGTCGGGGCGACGACGGTGCGCCGACGTCTGGAGGGCTTGCTCGGCCGCGGCGCGATCCGGGTGAGGTGCGAGATCGCGCGCTCGGTGTCACCGGCGCCGGTCACGGTGACGCTGTGGCTGAGGGTGCCGCCGGACAAGCTGGAGACGACGGCCCGTTCGCTGGCGATGGTGCCGGAGGTCCGCATGTGCGCGGCGTTGACGGGGGCGGCGAACCTGATGCTGGTGCTGTGGCTGCCATCGTCGCACGACGTCGTAGCGGTTGAGGCTCGCCTGGCGGCGAAGCTGCCGTGGCTGGAGATCGCGGACCGGGCGGTGACGCTGCGAAGCGTGAAACTGATGGGGCGCTTGCTCGATCCGGCGGGGCGCGGGGTGGGGCGGGTGCCGCTGGACTTCTGGGCCGCGGTCCCCGTGCCGGAGCACGGGGACCGCAGCGTTAACCGGTCCGGGGGATGAGGGGGGTGAGGTGGAGGGAAGCATCCCCCGGGGCCGGGGTTCGTGGGGCCTCGGTTCGTGGGGCCGCGGTTCGTGGGGCCGCGGTTCGCGGGGCCCGCGGCTCGTGGGGCCGCGGTTCGTGGGGCCGCGGTTCGCGGCCGGGGCCAGCCCGGCCGGGCTGGGTCGAACTCCGCGAATTGGGCCAAGGCTCCGCGGGCCGGTCGGCCCCCGGCGGCCTGGCTGGGCCGGCTCGGTGACCGAGGGGCGGCCACCGGCCGGAGCTTCGGGGCGGGTTTCGCGTGGCTTGCGACGGAAGCCGCGTGCTCGGCCACGGGAGTCGCGTGTTCAGGGACGAGTCTGGCGTGATCGAAGCCGGGTCTCGCGTGATTAGAGGCGGATCTCGCGTGACTGGAGGGGGATCTCGCGTGGTCGGGGTGGGAAGGGTTCCGGCGCGGTGGACGGGGGGGTGAGGTGGAGGGAAGCGTCCACCGGGCCGGAACTCGCGGGCGGGAGCGACTCCCGCCTTTTCCTCCTTCGCTGATCCGGCTGACCGGATCGGTGGTGAGGTATCCCGGCCCGGCGGACATTGGGGGGTGAGGTGGAGGGAAGCGTCCACCGGGCCGGGGCTCGGGGTGCGGGAAGGATCTCCCGCGATCTTTCGGGGTGGAACAACCGGCCCGGTGGACTGGGGGGTGAGGTGGAGGGAAGTGTCCACCGGGCCGGGGCTCGGGTGCGGGAGGGACCTCCCGCGGTTTTTCGGGGTGGTGCAACCGGCCCGGCGAACCGGGGGGGTGAGGTGGAGGGAAGCGTCCACCGGGCCGGGGATCGGGGAGCGGGTCAGTACCCGCTGGGTGAGGCTGCGACCGCCTGCTGCACCGCCGGCCTCCGGGCCGGGTCGGCGCGGCAGCCGTTGGGCTCCAATGCGTACCACGTGCCGCCCGCGCCGTGGCCGGTTGCTGCTCCCGGCCCGTCGTCCGATGCGTGGGTGTACGCCGGCCAGCCTCCTACCGTCAGCTGTGTGGTGCCGTCCTCTCGGCGGATTCGGCCGACCAAACCGGAGTCGATGCCGCCCGCGACCGTGATGGGGCCGTCCACCACGACCGGCGGCCACTTCGCGACGCAGGCCGCGTCGCAAGTGGACTTTCCGGAATCCTTGCCGTCCTTGGTGAACAGGTACAGCGTCCGGCCGTCCGCGTCCGTGAGGACCCGGCCGAGGCCGTCGACCTCACCCGTCTCGAGGGTCGCCGGGTCGGCCTTGCGGCCCGCCGGGGTGATCGGGGCCCAGTCCGCGCTGACCTGACGGCCGAGCGCGATGCCCGGGCCGGTATCCTTCGCGAACCGGTAGACCGGCCAGCCGTCGACCGTCACCTGCTTGCGGCCGTCCGGCCGGGTGACCTGACCGACCAGCTTGGCGTCGAGCCCGGCGGCCACCGCCGGGGTTTCGGAGATCAGCGGCGGCCACGTCGTCGCGCACTGCCCCGCGCAGGTCGCCCGGGACGGGCCGGCCGAGTCCTTCGCGTACCGGTAGAGCGTGTGCCCTTCGGCGTCGGCCAGCACCGTGCCCAGACCATCCACAGTGGACGATATCAGCTGGGCCGCGGCGCCGGCCGGGACCGCGCTCGCCGGCTGCTGCTGGGCCCCGAGCACCACCGGCTGGACGGCTCCGGACGTGGCGTACGGGTTGGTCCCGCAGGCCGCGACCAGCGCGAGTCCGGCGACGGCGATCGGTGCGGCAACAGCCGGGCGAGCACGGTTCATCGAAAGTTCTCCTTCCCTCTCCAGAAGGGTGTTATTCGGCGCAGACCTTGCCGGAGTTGATGCAGTTGACCAGGCGGCCCATGATCTGCTTGCTCATCACGTTCGCGAAGTCGTCGTGGTCGGACCGCGGGTTGTGCTCTTCCTGCGCGAAAGCGTCCACTTTGTACTGCTTGTTCTGCTGGACGTCCTGCGGCACGTCGTACACCAGGGTCACCTGCAGCTGGGGCACGTTCTTGAAGCCCTGCGGGCACTTGCCCTGCTGGTCGGCGAACACGATGTGGCTGCGGTGGTCCGCGCTGTCGGTGTTCTTGCCGTCCCAGCAGTTCGGGAAGGCGTGGATCCGCTCGACCTTGCTGCCCTGCGGGCAGATCGGGTACTTGTCGGTCAGCCGGTCCTCGAACCCGGTGCACGTCCAGCTGGGCCGGGCGTTCTTCGGGCCGTTGGTGCTCTGCTTGGCGTCACCGTAGAGGATCTTCAGGCCGAGCGGCATCGCGACGACGTTCTGCGCGCCCCCGCCGATGAACTTCAGCGTCGCGGACTCCGGCTCGATGATCTCGCCGTCGTTGTCGCCGACCTCTTCGTTCGCGCCCTGCGGACCGCCGAGCTCCTCCTGCTGCTGCCCCTGGTCCTTGTTCTGGTCCTTGTTCTGGTCCTGCTGGTTCTGGTTCTGGTTCTGGTTCTGCTGGTTCTTGTTCTGCTGCTGGCCGTTCCGGTCCTGCTGGTCGTTGTTCTGGTCCTGCTGCTGGTCGTTCTGCTGCTGGTCGTTCTGCTGACGACGCTGCTGCCGGTCCTGCTGCTGACCGTCGTTCTGGTCACCCTGCTGCTGGGCGCTCAGCCCGGTCCGCCCACCGCCCTGACCGCGGCGCTCGCGCTGGTTCTGGTCCTGCGCGTCCTTGGCGTCCTGCCCGCTCTTGTCCTGCTGGACGTCGCCCGTCTTGCCCTGCTGCTGTTGCTTGGCCTTCTCGTTCTTGCCCTTGTTGGTCGCTTCGTCTTCGCGGTCGACGCGGATGACCGGCCAGAAGTACGCCGACTGGTCACCGTTCTTGCAGGTGGTGTCGCCGGCGAGCAGGCTCTTCAGGCTCGAATCGGCGTCCGTCGTCACGTTGCCGACGTAGTCGTGCAGGTGCTGGGCGCCGTTCTTGATCCCGGGCTGCGCGATGAAGTTGTCCGGGTTGTGGTGCGACCCGTCCGCGTTCGTTCCACAGTCGACGGTGAAGGAACCCTTGGCACCCTTCTGCTTCAAGGCCGCGTTCACGTTGCTGCCGGCGGGAACCTTGTTGATGTCGATGAAGAACGACGGGTCCGCCGGGTCCGCGCTGGCTTCGCCCGTGCGGCCCGTGCTGACCGCGACGGCGAGTGCGCCGACGGCGATCGCCAAGCCGATCGCACCCATCGCGATCTTGGTTCGGCGGGCAACGCGGTGCTTGCCCGTCACGGGGGACCGAGAATTCCGGGCCATAGACTAGTTCACCTCGTTCGTTTTTCCGGGCGCGCGCCGGTGAGCGCGGCAGCCCGGGCAAGAACTACCGTTGATTGAGCTCGAGATCGCACGGAACCCGGGTGGGGATGCTTGCGGTTCCGGCTGTCGGGATGCATCGGGGGATGCATTGGGGGATACGGACCTCGGCGCCGTGAGGTTCAAAAGCGACCGGTCCGTTATCTTTTCGTTATCTACGAGAACGCAACCGGGCAGCATTCACCCAGGTCATGGGGTTTCACCGAAAAGAAAGAGATTCAGCGCTGGACGACGACGAGGACGGTGCCGTCTTCGCCGCGCACCTCGAACCGGCTGATCTGGTCCATCGCCAGGGAGACCGAACCCTGCAACCGCAGCGGTTCGGGCGAGCCGGGGATGCCGAACCCCTTGGGCGGCACCGACCAGCTCGAGACGACGCGCTCGGTCCCGGTGGCCGGGACGGCGACCAGCTGGCACTTCACCGGCCCGACGATGCCGCGCAGCTCGAGCTCGACGCGGCTGCCCCACTCCACCGGCGAAACGGTGACCAAGGCACTGACCGCGGACCCGCCACTGCCGCGGCCGTAGGTCTGGCCGCCGCCGGGCTGGCCCTCGGCGCCCCCGGGCGGGGCGGTGGACGTCGCCGGGACGCTCGTCGCCGGCGGGGGCTGCTTGTTGCTCGGAGCGGCGAGGGAAGCGGGCGGGACGGCGTCGGCCGGCCGGACCGCGAGGGTCACCAGCGGACCGGCGATCACGGCGGCCGCGGCCGCGGCACCGGCCAGGATGCCGATCCGGCGACGGCGGCGGCGCTTGACGGCGGCCTCTTCCATCAGGCCGCGCAGCACGCGGGGGCCCGGCGACAGGGTGCGTGGGCTCGGCGCGGGCATCGGGGGCTCCGGCCAGCTGCGCTTCACCAGGTCGAGGACGTCCGGCAGCTGGTAGAGCTCGATCAGGTCGAGCTGGCAGTGCGGGCAGTTCATCAGGTGGGCTTCGAACTGGGTGTTCTCGGCCTCGCTGAGGACGCCGAGCACGTAGGCGGCGACGTCGGTGTGCGGTGATCCGGCCACGCTCAGTTCACCCCCGCTCGCGCAAGGCCCGGCGCAGCGCGCGGACGGCGTGGTGGATGCGGGACTTCACGGTGCCCGGGGGCACGCCGAGGGTCGCCGCGACCTCGTTCACGGTCCGATCGCGCAGGTAGGTCTGCTGGATGGCCTCCCGCTGCTCGGGCGAAAGACCCTGCAGCGCCTCGTAGACGATCATCGCGGCGAGCGTCCGGTCCGATTCGTCGGACACCGCGATCGCGTCGGATTCGATCTCCTCGAGCTCCTGGGGCCGGACACTGCGGCTGCGCCAGCCGTCGATGACGATCCGCCGGGCCACCGTGAACAACCAGGCACGCAGCATCTCGGGCTGGCGGTCGAGCTTGTCGGCGTTCCGCCACGCCTTGATCAAGGTCTCCTGCACGACGTCCTCGGCCCACTGCCGGTCGTGGCCGGTCAGCCGCAGGGCGAACGCCATGAGGGACCCGCCGAACTCCTGGTAGAGCGCCTTCGCCAGATCGTCGGAACCGTCGCCGGACTCGACGACGGCCTCCTGATCTCCGATCGATCTGAGCGCTCGGGTGTGCCGTCCCACGCGGGACATCCTGGTGGGCCGGACGGCCTACGTCCAGTACTTCGGGCCCGCAAACCGGGGGCAAAACTTTTTTGAACCGTTTCCGGACCGTGTCCGTATCCCCTACCGAAGACCCCGACCAGGCGTTGTCCCCCGCAACGCTCCGCATCCACTCCGGACCGAATGTCCACTGTGGATCTTTCGCGCCCTTTTCCGTTGCACTACCGGCAACAGCGCGTAGTCATGCCCCACGGAGGAGCAGTGATCCGCATTCCCCGCCCGGTGGTCCCCGCCGCCGTGTGCCTCACCGCACTCGCCTTGCTCACCGCCTGTACCGCCGGCGCGGCCACCACCTCGGGTGGCGGTTACGCGGCCGGCGGCGCCGCCGGGATGCAGATGCCCGGCATGCAGCAGGGGCAGGTCGTCCTGCCGATGCCGCAGGGCATCACCGCCGACCCGAACAACCCCGCGAAGAGCCAGATCAGGGCGGCGAAGACGTTCGACCTCGGGCTCCTGCTCGTCGACGGGACCGGGTACACCATCTACCGGTACGACCGGGACACCCCCAACCCCTCGCGGTCGAACTGCACCGACGCGTGCGCGGCCAAGTGGATCCCGGTCAAGGCCGGTGGCAACCTGCCGCCCATCGACGTCGACCAGTCGCTGATCGGGCAGATCACCCGCGACGACGGCAGCCAGCAGCTCACCCTCGCCGGCTGGCCGCTGTACCACTTCACCGGCGACCAGGAACCGGCCGACACCTCCGGCCAGGGCGCCGACCAGGCGTGGTACCCGATCGCGCCGGACGGCAAGAAGATCACCCTCACCCAGGACGAGTGGAGGCAAAATGCGTTCGGCGTCTGAGCTCGCCGGGTTCGACCACGAACCCTCGTCGGTCTTCGAGCGCTCCCGGCCGCTGGTCCGGATCCTCTTCGTCGTGGCCCTGGTGCTGGCGCTGCTGGCCCCGGGCTCGACCTCCCTCGCCCAGACCACCGCGATCTCCGACACCGACGCGGTGCTGCTGACCAAGGTCCGCCAGGCCGGGCTGTGGGAGATGCCGTCGGGCATGATGGCGATGGAGAAGGGCAGCCCGATCGTCCAGAAGGTCGGCTTCGCGATCATGATGGACCACGGCCGCCTCGACGTGGCGACCCGCGCCCTCTCGCAGAAGCTGAACTCGCCGGTCCCCGACCAGCCTTCGGACGAACAGCGCGGCTGGCTCGCCGAAGAGATGGCCGCCTCCCCCGGCCCGGAGTTCGACCGCGTCTTCGCCAACCGGCTGCGCGCGGCGCACGGCGCGGTGTTCAACGTCCTGGCGCAGCTGCGGGCCGGTACCCGCAACGACGACGTGCGGGCCTTCGCGACCGTCGGCAACCAGGCCGTGATGCGGCACATGACGATGCTCGAGAGCACCGGGATGGTCGACTACACCGCGCTGCCCGCCCCCTCGGTCTCCACCACGGCGGCGCCCACCGGCATCCAGCTCGGCCTCGACCCGTCTCAGATCGCCGTGGTGGGAGCCCTGTTCCTGCTGCTCGGCGGTGGCCTGTTCTACGTGCTGCGGCAGGTCAAGAGCAACCGTGGCCGCGGCCGGGCGTCGTCCCGGCCCGCCACCGCGAGAACCGGGGGTAGCCATGGTTGAGACCTGGCACGACGCGACGATCTTCCTCACCCAGCAGTTCCAGCCGAAGACCGACCCGGCCGCCCGCGGCCTGGCCGCGTTCGCCGCCCGGACGTCCTACGGGGCGGCGATGCTGACGCTGACCTGGGGCGTGCTCACCGCGACGGGCTGGATCCGCTCGGTCACCGGCCGGAAGGGCCTGCGCAGCACGCACATGGTGCTGGCCACCGCGACGATCATCTTCGGCGCGGTGCACGCACTGGGCTTCACCTACCTGACGGTCCAGCCGTACAGCTTCGGCTACATGTTCATCCCGTTCGGTTCCGGCCAGGAAGCGCGCCACATCGCGGGCATCGTCGGCTTCGAGGTCATGTTCGCCATCTTCCTGACGGCGGGCCTGCAGCGCTTCACGTCCTACCGGCGCTGGCTGTGGCTGCACCGCTGCGCCTACCCGGCGGTCGGGCTCATCGCGATCCACTCCTGGTTCGGCGCCATCGCCAACGGCCACCTCTCGGTGACCTGGCTGGGCGGCATCACGCTGCTCGTGCCGGCCGTGACGGTGTCGATGCTGCGGTTCATGCCGGCCCGGACGCTCGAGCGGATCGGCCTCGTGGAAGAGCAGGTGGCCTGACATGCCCTTCCGTCTGCCCGGCAACGGGCCCCGGATCAGCGTCGACAACGACCGGTGCGAGCTCTACGGCATCTGCGCCATGGAGGCGCCGGACGTGTTCGACCTCGGCCAGGACGGCCGCCTGCGCTTCCACACGCGGCTGCTGGACGAAACCACCATGGAACAGGCGAAGATGGCCGCCCGCTGCTGCCCGATGCAGGCGGTCGTGATGAGAGGGGACCTCGATGGCTGACGGCGACCGGATCGTCATCGTCGGTGCGGGCGTCGCCGGGCTGCGTGCCGCGGAACGCCTGCGGGAACAGAAGTTCGACGGCGAGATCGTCCTGATCGGCGACGAGGCCCGGCGGCCCTACCACCGCCCGATGGTGTCCAAGGCGCTGGTGATGGGGACCGAACGGCCCAGCGACGTGGGCCTTTCGCACTACCTGCCGGACCTCGACGTCCACTGGCGCCTCGGCGCGCGGGTCACGCACCTGGACACCACCGAGCGGGTCGTGCACCTGCCCGGCGGCGAATCCCTCTGGTACGACGGCCTGATCGCCGCGACCGGCGTCTACCCGCGGCACCTGCCCGGAGCGCCGCGGCACGACCCGCGGGTGCGGATCCTGCGCACGGTCGAGGATTCGATGGCGGTGCGGCGCTGCCTCAACGCCAGCAAGAAGCCGGCCGTCGTGATCGGCGCCGGCCTGATCGGCAACGAGTTCGCCGCGAGCATGCGGCACATCGGCCGGGACGTCACCCTGATCGGGCACGCGAAGGCGCCGCTGCACCGCTTCGGCGACCGCGTCTCCAGCGGCATCGTCGAGGCGCACCACGAGCACCGCGCGAACCTGGCGATGCGCAGCGAGGTCCGGCACTGGATCAGCACGAAGGACACCGTCGGGCTGCACCTGACGAACAACCAGCTGCTGGTCGCCAGCGTCGTCGTGCTCGCCATCGGCAGCGTCCCGTCGGTGGACTGGATGCGCGGCTCGGGCCTGGACATCAGCGACGGCGTCCTCTGCGACTCGAAGCTGTTCGCCGAGGGCGCGTCCGACGTCGTCATCGCCGGGGACATCGCGCGTTGGCCGAACCTGCGCTTCGACGAGACCCCGCGGCGGGTCGAGCACTGGATCAACGCCGTCGAGTCGGCCCGGCACGCGGCGGACAACCTGCTGATGGGCCACTCCAGCGCCATCCCGTTCACCCCGCTCCCCCGCGCCTGGTCGACGCTGTACGACACGCGGCTGCAGATGTGCGGGATGCCGTCGCTGGCCGAGGACACGGTGTCGCTGGCGGACGGCATCACCGGCTTCGTCCGCGACGGGCAGCTCGTCGGCATCTCCTGCTGGGACAAGCCGCGGGCGATGCTGGACTGGATGGCCGAGCTCGACCGCCGGCTGCCCGCGCCCGACTACGTGCCCGAGCCGGAGCCCGCGCCCGCTGCTCCGGTGGCGGAGGTCCCGACGGTCGAGCCGGCGCTCGCCGCGCTGGCCGCCGACGTGCCGCCGGAGTTCGACAGCGGCTTCGACCACCAGGCCTTCGAGCGCGAGTTCGAGAGCGAGTTCGCCAACGACATCCCGACGACGGCGTTCCCCGCGCAGGCCCTGCCGGCCCCGCCGACCACGGCGTTCGCCGCCCAGCCCGGCGCCGCATTGCCGACCATGGCCATCCCGATGGGGAGGTAGAGAAGCCGGGGCGGGGCTGCGCGCGGCGGCCACCGTCCCTTGCCGGCCACCACACTCCCTCCGCGGCTGGGTGGTGTGGTGGCCGGCCCCAGACGTCCCCCTGCCCGCCTCGCGTTGGTGAAGGACACGAGCGCCCGGCGGGCCAGGAGAGGGCCATCCCGAGGGAACCCGACGCCCCCGGGGTGGCCTTCTTCCGGCGCACCGGGCGGGGCCCGGGGTCGAGCGCCGCGGCGGGTCACTCCGCCGGGGCGCACGGGCCGTGACGATCCGGTCCGGCGGACGGGTATGCCGCCGGAACGAACGCCACGGTCGTGCAGCACCGGTGCACGGCCGTCCCGGGGGCACGGGAACCCCCGGGACGGCTCCACCCGGTCGTCCATCGGGATACGCATGTCGTCCCCTCGATCACGCGAGATCCGCGCCCAATCACGCGAGATCCGCCTCCAATCACGCGAGATCCGCCTCCAATCACGCGAGATCCGCCTTCGAGCACGCCGGATGCCGCGCGCGAACGGACCACACGCGTACTTGGATGGACGACCTGAAACCGGTCCGCCCGGCTCGTCTCATATGGCAGGATCCCAAGGGTGACCAGCTCCTCGGCCCAGTACCTGCGGGACCTCGCGCTGCTGCGGCGCGTCCGGGACCGGATCGACCGGGAGTACGCGCAGCCGCTCGACGTCGAGGCGCTGGCGCGGGGCGTGAACATGTCGGCCGGGCACCTCAGCCGGCAGTTCCGGCGCGCCTACGGTGAGTCACCGTATTCGTACCTCATGACGCGCCGCATCGAACGGGCGATGGCCCTACTGCGGAAGGGCGAGCTGAGCGTCACGGAGGTGTGCTTCACCGTCGGCTTCTCGTCGCTCGGGACCTTCAGCACCCGGTTCGCCGAGCTGGTCGGGATGCCTCCGAGCGTCTACCGCGAGGAGCAGGCCGAGGCCACCGTCGGGATGCCGCCGTGCGTCGCCAAACAGGTCACCAGACCGATCAGGAATCGAGAAGCGCGGCCGTCGGCGGCCACCTAGGGTGACGACCATGGACGTCACCATTCACTCGAGCTTCCTCCCGCACACCGACCCGGAAGCCTCGCTCGCCTTCTACCGCGACCTCCTCGGCTTCGAGGTCCGCCAGAACGTCAAGTACGGCGACATGCAGTGGATCACCGTCGGCCCGCCGAACCAGCCCGACACCGCGATCGTCCTGACGCCGGTGGCCGCGACGCCCGGCCTGACCGACGACGAACGCCGCATGATCAACGAGATGATGGCCAAGGGCACCTACGCCGGCGCCAACCTCGCCACCAAGGACCTCGACGCGCTCTTCGCCAAGCTCGAGGCCGGCGGCGCCGAGGTCGTCCAGGAGCCGGTCGACCAGCCCTACGGCATCCGCGACTGCTCCTTCCGCGACCCGGCCGGCAACCTCCTGCGCATCCAGGAACTGCGCTGACCACGACGGCGCCCGGCTACCGCGAGGTACTGCGCGACCGGCGGATCGCCGGGCTCCTGCTGGGCGACCTGCTCGCCAACATCGGCACCGGCATGCTCCTGGTGGCCATGCCCGTGCAGACGCTCTCGCTGCACGGCGACGTCCCGAAAGCCATCGCCATCGGGGTCGTGGAGGCCGCGCCGTTCGTCCTGTCCACCGTGCTGGCCCTGGCCATCGGCCTCGGCCGGGTCCGCCTCCGGCCGCGCACGCTGCTCGTCGCCGACTGCGTGCTGCGGTCGGCCACCTTCGCCGTCCTCGGCGTCCTGGCCGTCACCGGACGGCTCACCCTGCCGGTGCTGGCCGCCGGCCTGCTCTTCGGCGCCACCTTCCGGCTGGCCGGGTCGAGCAGCCGCCGACTGCTGGCGACGTCGGCCGCGGGCGAGGCCGGCCGGTTCTCGGTCAACGGCCTGCTCGGCCTGAACACGACGTTCGCGCTCTACATCGCCGGGCCGGTGCTCGGCGGGATCCTCGTGGCCACCACCGGTGCCGGATACGCGCTCTTCGTCGACGCCGCCGGTGCGTTGATCCTGCTGGCCTGCGTCCCCCGCGAGGCCGGGGACCGGGACGCGCTGCGCGACGAAGGCACCCACGAGTCGGGCTGGCGGATCCTGCGCCGCCGCCCGGTCGCCGCGCGGCTGCTGGTGGTCGAGTTCTTCTTCAACTTCCTGTACATGCCGGTCGAAGTGGCGCTCCCGCTGTACGTGAGCGGGACGCTGCACGCCGGCGCGTCCGGTCTGGGGACGCTGTGGGGTGCGCTCGGGGCCGGCGCGTTCGCCGGCGCCGCGCTCGTCAGCCGGCTGCGGAACCTGCCGCAGCGGCCGCTGCTCGTCGCGATCATCGGGCTGTGGGCGCTGTGCCCGATCGCGCTCGCCGGCACCGGCGACCTCACCGTGGCCCTGCTCGTCTTCGCCCTCGGCGGCCTGGTGTACGCGCCGTTCACGCCGGTCGCCTACAGCTTCCTGCAGTCCGGGCTCGCCCCCGCAGAACAGCAGCAGGTCGTCACGCTCTGGACGACCGGCGCGACGGTGGCCGCCCCGCTCGGGCTCGCCCTGGGCGGGCCCCTGATCGGACTGACCGGCAGCACGGGCGGGCTCGTGCTCTCCGGCGTGCTGACCCTCCTGCTGCTCCCGATCGCGGCCCGGGCAGTGCTCGGGCGCGTCCACGAAGGGAACCCGACATGTGCCTCGGCCTGAAAGCCGCCGCCGAAAACCACCTGCGTGAACTGACGCTGTTGCGCCGCGTCCGCGACCGCATCGACACCGAATTCGCGCGGCCACTCGACCTCGATGCCCTCGCGCACATCGCGGGCCTGCCCGTGGCATTGTTCGTCCGCCGTTTCCAGGACGCCTACGGCCTTTCCCCGCACGATTACCGGCGGGCCGCCGAAGCGATCAGGAATCGAGAAGCCCGGGCAGCACGCCCGAAAGTAGCGTGATTCCCATGAACCTCACCATTCACCAGACCTTCCTCCCCCACCACGACCACGAAGCTTCGCTGGCCTTTTACCGCGACACCCTCGGGTTCGAAGTGCGCAACGACGTCGGCTACGGCGGCCAGCACTGGCTCACGATCGGCCCGCCCGGTCAGCCCGACACCTCGCTCGTGCTGCAGCCGGCGGGCGCCGCCTACGCGGACCTGACCGACGACGAACGCCGGACCATCACGGACCTGATGGCCAAGGGCAGCTTCGCCGCGGTCAACCTGGCCACCGACGACCTGGACGGCACCTTCGAGCGGGTGCAGGCCGGTGACGCCGAGGTCGTCCAGGAGCCGACCGACCAGCCCTGGGGCATCCGCGACTGCTCCTTCCGCGACCCCGCCGGAAACCTCGTCCGCATCCAACAAGCACGCTGACCGACCCGAACGCTGGAGAGCCCGATGAGCAAGCCCACGAGGAACGCACCGCACGTGGCCGACACCCACGACCTGATCCGCGTCCACGGCGCGCGCGTGAACAACCTCAAGGACGTCAGCGTCGAGCTGCCCAAGCGGCGGCTGACGGTGTTCACCGGGGTCTCCGGCTCCGGCAAGAGCTCCCTGGTGTTCAGCACGATCGCCGCCGAGTCGCAGCGGCTGATCAACGAGACCTACAGCACCTTCGTGCAGGGGTTCATGCCGACGCTGGCCAGACCCGACGTCGACGTGCTCGACGGGATCACCACCGCGATCATCGTCGACCAGGAGCGGATGGGCGCCAACCCGCACTCCACCGTCGGCACCGCCACCGACGCGAACGCGATGCTGCGCATCCTCTTCAGCCGGCTCGGGACGCCGCACATCGGTTCGCCGCAGGCGTTTTCGTTCAACGTCGCTTCGATCAGCGGCGCCGGCGCGGTCACCATCGAAAAGGGCGGCCGGCAGATCAAGGAGCGGCGCAGCTTCAGCATCACCGGCGGCATGTGCCCGCGCTGCGAGGGCCGCGGCAAGGTCAACGACATCGACCTGACCGCGCTGTTCGACGAGAACAAGTCGCTCAACGAGGGCGCGATCACCATCCCGGGCTACAGCATGGAAGGCTGGTACGGCCGCATCTTCCGCGGCTCCGGCTTCTTCGACCCGGACAAGCCGATCAAGAAGTACACCAAGAAGCAGTTCAACGACCTGGTGTACAAGGAACCGACGAAGATCAAGGTCGAGGGCATCAACCTGACCTACTCGGGGCTGGTGCCGGCGATCCAGAAGTCCTTCCTGTCCAAGGACGTCGACGCGATGCAGCCGCACATCCGCGCGTTCGTCGAGCGAGCCGTGACGTTCCAGACCTGCCCGGACTGCGACGGCACCCGGCTTTCGGCCGAGGCGCGCTCGTCGAAGATCGACGGGCTCAGCATCGCCGACGTGTGCGCGATGCAGATCAGCGATCTCGCCGCGTGGGTCGCGAAGCTGTCCGAGCCGTCGGTGGCGCCGCTGCTGGACGCGCTGAAGCACACGCTCGACTCGTTCGTCGAGATCGGCCTCGGCTACCTCTCGCTGGACCGTCCATCCGGGACGCTGTCGGGCGGGGAAGCCCAGCGCACCAAGATGATCCGCCACCTCGGGTCGTCGCTGACCGACGTCACCTACGTCTTCGACGAGCCGACGATCGGCCTGCACCCGCACGACATCCGGCGCATGAACGACCTGCTGCTGCAGCTGCGCGACAAGGGCAACACGGTGCTGGTCGTCGAGCACAAGCCGGAGGCGATCGCCATCGCCGACCACGTCGTCGACCTCGGCCCGCGCGCCGGCACCGACGGCGGCGAGATCGTCTTCGAAGGCACTGTGGACGGTCTGCGCAAGAGCGGCACGCTGACCGGGCGGCACCTGGACGACCGCGCGTCGCTGAAGTCGTCGGTGCGTTCGCCGTCGGGTGTCCTGGAGGTGCGCGGGGCGTCGACGCACAACCTGCAGGACGTCGACGTCGACATCCCGCTCGGCGTGCTGGTGGTGGTGACCGGGGTGGCGGGCTCGGGCAAGAGCTCGCTGATCCACGGCTCGGTGTCCGGCGGCGAAGGCGTGGTAACGGTCGACCAGACGGGCATCCGCGGCTCGCGCCGGAGCAACCCGGCGACGTACACCGGCCTGCTGGAGCCGATCCGTAAGGCGTTCGCCAAGGCCAACGGCGTCAAGCCGGCGTTGTTCAGCGCGAATTCCGAAGGCGCGTGCCCGAACTGCAACGGCGCGGGCGTGGTCTACACGGACCTGGGGATCATGGCGAGCACGGCGACGCCCTGCGAGGTGTGCGAGGGCAAGCGGTTCAACGCCGATGTGCTGGAGTACACCTTCGGCGGCCGCGACATCAGCGAGGTCCTCGGCATGTCGGTGGCGTCGGCTCACGAGTTCTTCGCGTCCGGCGACGCCGCCCTGCCGGCGGCGCACAAGATCCTGACGCACCTGTCCGACGTCGGCCTCGGCTACCTGACGCTGGGCCAGCCCCTGACGACGCTGTCCGGCGGCGAGCGCCAGCGCATCAAGCTGGCGACGCACATGGCGGAGCAGGGCGGGGTGTACATCCTCGACGAGCCGACGGCGGGCCTGCACCTGGCGGACGTCGAGCAACTGCTGGGCCTGCTGGACCGGCTGGTGGACGCGGGCAAGTCGGTGATCGTCATCGAGCACCACCAGGCGGTGATGGCCCACGCGGACTGGCTGATCGACCTCGGCCCCGGAGCGGGTCACGACGGCGGGAAGGTCGTGTTCGAGGGAACGCCGGCGCAGCTGGTGAAGGCGCGGAAGAAGACGCTGACGGGGAAGCACCTCGCGGAGTACGTCGGCTCCTGACCCAAGCGCCCCAATGTGGCGTTCGGTGCGTCAGATGCACCCAATGTGGCGTTCGGTGCGTCAG
>NZ_JBSGJD010000165.1:0-22251 GCF_053605405.1 Amycolatopsis sp. NPDC003861 | reverse complement strand
CCCGTCGCCGATTGGCAGCGGGGGCAGGGCGCTTTCAGGCCACAGTGATGCCAGTAAGCCCGTTAAGGTCGCGCAGCAGGCCGCCGGAGAGCGTCACAGGGAAGTCGGTGACCGCCAGCGGAGTTTCCTTCTCGTCTTCGCACAGCACCAGGCAGACCGGCGTAGAGCCGGCGTGCGCGGTCAGCTTCTCCCGGACGCCCCCGATGATCTGCTCTGGGGTCGAGTCCGCCTCAAGTTCCACGCGAAGCATGAGCGCCCTCGCATCGAGGGACCCGCCCTGTCGGGCGGCGAGCTGCTCGCACGCGGCCTCGTGCAGCGGCGACCTTGGCACGTTGAAGATCGGCAGCCGGTCCTTATGCGCGAACATCTCGGCGTACGACTCGACCCGCTCTGCGATCTCCAGCGTGGCGTCGGCCGCGCCAGGCAGCTCCTTGTCCCAGTACTCGCGCATCTCCGCGGCGGACTTGAGGTAGTAGCCGTCGCCGTCGAGCTTGAACCTGGTGGGGTCGTTGAGCGTCTTTCCCGTCTGCACGCACAGCAGCGCTGAGTGTGAGTCCGCTTGGTCCCGGGTGACGTAGTGTGAATCGTTCGTCGCCACCGGCTTCAGGTCGAGCAGCCTGGAGATCTCCAGCAGGCCCGCGCGCACCGATCGCTCGATGGGCAAGCCGTGGTCCATCAGCTCCAAGTAGAAGTTGTCCGCGCCGAAGATGTCCTTGAAGTCCGACGCCGCCTGCATGGCCTGCTCCCGCTGGCCAAGCCGCAGCCGAGTCTGGACCTCCCCAGACGGGCATCCCGTCGTCGCGATGATGCCCTCGTTGTACTCGGCGAGGAGGTCGCGGTCCATCCGTGGCTTGCGGTACTGGCCCTCCATAGACGCCCTGGAGATCAGCGTAAAGAGGTTCCTCAGCCCGGTCGCGTTCGCGGCCCACATGGTCATGTGAGTGAAGGCACCGCCACCGGACACGTCGCCGCCCTCGCCGTCCTGGTCGCTGCCACGCTGGCTGCGATCCCCCCAGAAGACTGGCTTCTTATGGAAGCGGCTCTCCGGCGCCAAATACGCCTCGATGCCGATGATCGGCTTGACGCCGAACTTCTTCGACTGCTGATAGAAGTCGTCGGAACCGAACATGTTGCCGTGATCGGTGATGGCCACCGCTGGCATGCCCAGCCGGGTTACTTCCTTGAACAGGGGGCCAACCTTCGCGGCCCCATCGAGCATCGAGTACTCGGTGTGCACATGCAGGTGAACGAACGAGTCCGCCACGGGCTGTATCCCCCCGTGCGTCGTCATGACGCGATTGATGGGCTTCGGCTGAGGGGTACAGCCTAGCCGAGTGAACACGTCTCCAATCGCTGCCGCTCCGCTGTAACGTCGTGTCCGGAACCCCCGACGCGCCCCTCCCCCCTCGGCTCGTCGGGGGTTTCGCCCGTATGGGCGGCGCGAGCTTGGGTCGCCGGTCCCGACCAGCTTTCCCAGCGGGAAACCTGGTCGGGCCGACGACTTCAGCCGTGGGCAGAGTGTGGGCAGAGAGCTGATCCGCCCAGGTCGCACGGTGACACTTCCTCGCAACCTCGTGAGACAACTCGTGTACTATATGACCAGGTGGAGGGCATTTTTCCTCCTAAATACCAGGTCAGCACGTTGCGATCCCCTATAAGGGAACCTTAAGCGCTGGACCGGGTACAGGGTTCCCGGGCTCTTCCGGCCGCCGTCGCCCCGCGGCCGTCGGGCGTTCACCGGCGTGGGTTCTGCTGGGGCGATGTGGCTGGTCGAATGTCCGTCGTTCTGGGACCAGGGCTTGGTGCGGCCGCTGGTCACCGAGTCCGGCACGGTCGTGCTCCGGTGTGATTCCTGCTCGGCCGTCTGGCCCACGCTCGCCGACTTCGAGGAGATGGAGTGGGTCGAGCCCGACGAGCCGGATTGGCTGGTCGCGGCCGGGATCCACGTCCGTCCGGGGACGGTCCGCTGGGCGTCCCGCCCCGAGGTGGAGGCGGCGGGGCTGGGCTCGCTGAAGTGGCGGGCGCTGCCTTAACCCCGTTCGTAGGGCGGTTCGTGGGGGACGAGCTTGACGGCCAGGTGGAGCTGGTCGGTGGCCAGCAACCCGGCGATGTCGCGCATCACAGGTGTGACGTCGGTGATGGCGGTGATCCATTCGTCGGCCGGCTCGCCGGCGAGCCGGACCGCCTGGAAGTTCAGCGCGGTGTGGTCGAGATCTCGCTCCGGCACCCACTCGACGTGCCCCTGGAGGGCCCGCTCGAAGCCTTCACGGGTGAGGTCGACGGCCAGGATGCGCTCGTGGCCGGGCTTGCGCCCGTTGTCGCTGTCGTGGGCCGCGAGCCGGAACGACGGCGTCACCGGCACCGCCCCGCCGCGTTCGAAGCCCTGCTTCTCGAGCGCGGCATCAGCGACGGCCGGCGAGCAGCCCAGGTAGACCCGCACGGTCCCGTCGGTCTGCATGGCCCGAACCTGCCGGTCAGGAACCCGCTTCTCTTCGAACATGCCCGCCATGCTCCCAGCGCCCGCCCCACCCGGCCACGAACTTTCGTGCGCAAGAGAGCACCCGTGATCGGAGCCGGAACTCGCGTGATGGGGGACGTATCTCGCGTGATTGAAGCCGGAACTCGCGAGTTCCGGCTTCAATCACGCGAGTTACGGGTCTGATCACGCGAGTTCCGGCTTGGATCACGCGAGTTACGGGTCAGCCGAGGGACCAGAGGCGGGCGTAGGGGCCGTTGGCGGCCAGGAGCTCGGTGTGGGTTCCGGTTTCGACGATCCGGCCGTGGTCGAGGACGACGATGCGGTCTGCTCGGGCCGCCGTGGCCAGGCGGTGGGCGACCACGAAGGTGGTGCGGCGGCGGGCGACCGTCTCCGTCGCTCGGAGGACCGCCGCCTCGGTTGAGGGGTCGAGGGCCGCGGTGGCTTCGTCGAGGAGCAGGACGTCCGGGTCCACCAGCTCCGCCCGGGCCAGGGCCACCAGCTGGCGCTGGCCCGCCGACAGGGAGCGGCCGCGCTCGCCCACCGGCTGCAGGAAGCCCGCCGGCAGGGCCGCGACGCCGTCCAGGGCTCCGACCGCGCGGACCGCCGCCTCGACCTCCGCGTCCGTGGCCGACGGGCGGCCGTAGCGGACGTTGTCCGCCACCGTGCCCGAGAACAGGTGGGCCTCCTGGGGCACCACGCCCATCCGGCGGCGGAGGCCGGCCAGCTCGTACTCGCGGACGTCCGTGCCGTCGATCCGGACCTCGCCGCCGGTGACGTCGTAGTAGCGGGCCACCAGCTTCACCGCCGTCGACTTGCCCGCGCCGGTGGCGCCGACCAGCGCGATCGTCTCGCCCGCCGCGACGTCCAGCGAGAACTCCGCCAGCGCCGGGGACTCCGCGCCGGTGTAGGAGAACCCGACCTCCTTGAACGAGACTTCGCCGCGCAGCCGCTCCGGCACCGTGACCGGGTGCTCCGCCGCCGGCACCGACGTCGGCGTCCGCAGCAGGTCGCCGATGCGGTTCAGGCCGACGCTCGCCTGCTGGTAGCCGTCGAACACCGCCGACAGCTGCTGGATCGGCGAGAAGAACTGCTGCAGGTACAGCAGGAACGCGAGCAGCACACCGGCCGACAGCGTGCCCGCCGACACGCGGTTCGCGCCCACCACCAGCACCGTCGTGGTCGCCAGGTCCGACAGCAGCGCCACCAGCGGGAAGTACGTCGCCACGTACCGCTGGGCCCGCAGCCGCGAGCGGCGGTAGTCGTCACTGCGCGAAGCGAACGCCTCCGCGGAGCGGTCTTCCCGCGTGTACGCCTGCGCCACCCGCAGCCCGCTGACGTTCTCCTGCATGTCCGCGTTCACGACGCTGACCCGCTCGCGGGCCTCGTTGTACGCCTTCGACGCCGACCGCCGGAAGATCACCGTGGCCACCGCCAGCACCGGCACCATCGCCAGCGCGTACAGCGCCAGGCCGGCGTCGGTGACCAGCAGCGCGGCCGTGATCCCGGCCAGCGTCAGCGCGCTCACCACCGCGGTGGCCAGGCCGGTCTGCAGGAACGTCGAGAGCGCGTCGACGTCCGTCGTCATCCGGGTCATGATCTTCCCGGACAGCTCCCGCTCGTAGTAGTCGAGCCCGAGCCGCTGCAAGTGCGCGTAGCTGCGGACGCGCAGCGCGTACAGCACCGTCTCGCCCACCCGGGACGTCAGCCGCGTCTGCGCGAAGACCACCAGCCAGTCGGCCGCGATCACCACGGCGCCGATCCCGGCGGCGAGCCAGATCAGCCACTCGACGCCGGTGCGCACGCCGTGGTCGACGCCGAACTGGTACAGCCCCGGCAGCGCGATCGACGCCAGCGCGTCCGCCGCCACCAGCGCGATCACCACGGCCAGGGGCCAGCGGACCGGCCGCAGCAGCCCGGCCAGCCGGAACTTCGGGTCGGGCGCGGTGACGTCCACGCCGGGCAGGCGCGGCTCGTCGACGGCCGGCGGCAGCTTGCGCACGCCCTCGATCAGCTCCGGCGTCGGCGGGACGTCGAGGCCGCCGCCCCCGCCGACGAACCCGCTGCTGTTCGGGTCGCCGCTGCGCATCTGCGCGGCTTCGGCCAGCTCGTCGACTTCGTCGCGGCTCTCGTCACGCGGCCACAGCGACGGCGTGACGCCGTCCCGGCCGGAGTCCAGGCCCTCGCAGCGGTGCTTCTCCTCGACGTCGTCGCCCGGGCCCGCCACCAGCTCGCGGAACAGCGGGCAGCGCGCCATCAGCTCGGCCTCGGTGCCGACGTCGACGACGCGGCCCTCGTCGAGCACCGCGATCCGGTCCGCCAGCGCCAGGGTGGACCGCCGGTGCGCGATCAGCAGGGTGGTGCGGGCCGCGGTGACCGACCGCAAGGTGTCGTAGATGGCCGCCTCGGTGACCGTGTCGATGGCCGAGGTCGCGTCGTCGAGGACGAGGATCCGCGGGTCGGTGATCAGCGCCCTGGCCAGCCCCAGCCGCTGCCGCTGCCCGCCCGAGAGCGTCAGCCCGCGCTCGCCGACCAGCGTCTCGTAGCCGTCCGGCAACGCGCGGATGAAGCCGTCCGCCTCCGCGGCCCTGGCCGCCGCGACGACCTCCTCGTCGGTGGCGTCCGGACGGCCGTAGGCGATGTTGTCCCGGATCGACGAGGAGAACAGGAACGCCTCCTCGAACACCACGCCGATCGCCTGCCGCAGCTGCCGCAGCGGGACGTCCCGGACGTCGAGGCCGCCGACCCGCACCGAGCCCTCGTGCACGTCGTAGAACCGGGGCAGCAGCAGCGAAATCGTCGACTTCCCGGACCCCGCGGTGCCGACCAGCGCCAGGGTCTCGCCCGGGTTCGCGGTGACCGACAGGCCGTCCAGCACCGGTTCGGTGCGCGTGTAGCCGAAGCGGACGCCCTCGAGCTGCACGCCCAGCGGCCCCTCCGGCAGCGGCCGCGCGTCCGGCGCGTCGACGACCTCCGGCTGCGCATCGATCAGCTCGTACACCCGCTCGGCGCCGGCCCGGGTCAGCTGCGCCTGCACGACCAGGCCGGACAGCATCCGGGCCGGCCCGATCAGCGTCGCGAGGTAGGTGGCGAAGGCCAGGAACGTGCCGAGCGTGATCGACCCGTTCAGCGCGAGGACACCGCCGATGCCGAGCACGGCGACCTGGCCGGCGGCCGGCAGCGCGGCGGTGGTCGCCGTCGGGACCGCCGAGAGCTTCGCCGCGCGCAGCCGCTCCCCGAACAGCTTCCGCGCGGTCGCTTCCAGCTTCGAGACCTCCCGCGTCTCCTGGCCGAACCCCTTGACCACCCGGACGCCGGTGACGGTCTCTTCGACCTGCTGCGCGACATCCGCCGCGCGCTGCTGCGCCGACCAGGTGGCCGGGAAGAGCCGCTTGCGGCTGCGCGTCACGATGATGCCGACCGCCGGCGTGACGACCAGCGCGATCAGCGTCAGTACCGGGGACAGATACAGCATGGCGACGAACGACAGCAGCGCGAAGACCACCGAGCCGAACGACAGCGGCACCTGCATCAGGATCCCGGTGACCAGCTGCAGGTCGGAGATCGCGCGCGAGGCGACCTGGCCGGTGCGCAGCGCGTCCTGCTTGCCGCCGTCCAGCCGCGAAACGGCGTTGAAGACGCGCTGGCGCAGATCGTGCTGCACGTCGAGGGCGAGCTTCCCGCCGAGGTAGCGGCGCGCGAACGCGGTGCCGAAGGCGACCAGCTGCAGCGCCACCAGGAACCCGGCGATCCCGGGCAGCCCGCCGGTCTGCCCCGCCACCGCGTCGTCCACCGCCGCGCGCACCAGCAACGGGCTCACGGCCTGCACGCCGACCCCGAAGGCGGCGGCCAGCAGCGACAGCACAACGAGCACGCGATGCTCCCACGCCGCGGCGGACAGCCGGCGGATCCAGCCGGCCGTCTCGACGGGTGGGAGCTCTTGACGGGAGCGAGGCGGAGCAACGGTCACGTTGTGACAGTAAGCGCCACCACCGACAAAATATTTCCCCGAATGCCGCGAAGGCCACCTCGAGCTGCTCGAGGTGGCCTTCGCGGACAGCCGGACTACGTGATGTCGCGCTTCTGGTTGCCCGCCCAGCCGAGGCCGAAGAAGAGCATCGTCCACGCGAGGAAGATCAGCGCCGACGCCCACCACGAGAGCACGCCGGGCGCACCCGCCGTCAGCTGGAGCACCAGCTGCGAACCGGAGTCCACGCTGGCCGGCAGGTCGAGCGAGTTGAACCCGAAGGCGTCCGCCGCGATGCCGCCGACGATCCCGTTCGCGGTGCCGTTCGGCAGGATCCCGCCCAGGATGTCGATGTCCAGCCAGGCCCAGAACACGATCACCACGACGTTTTCCAGGATCAGGAACCACACCATCAGCAGCACGACGGCCAGCGGCACGCTGCGCAGCACCGCGCCGAACCCGATGCCGAACAACGTCACCAGCGCCCCGGCCAGCACCGACCCGCCGAGCGCGGCCAGCCACTGACCCGCCGACGGCCACCGGCCCGAGTCCACCGACGCCATCACCGCGAGCGCCGAAACGCCGAAGCTGATCAGGCCGTAGAGAGCGCCCCACACCAGGTAGGTGAGCATCTTCGCGGTCAGCGCCGAAACCCGGTTCGGCGCGGTGAGGAAGGTCGTCGTGATCGTCTTGTTGCGGTACTCCCCGGCCAGCGCGAACACGCCGAACAACGCCGGGACGAGCTGCGCGATGTTCACCCCGTGCGCCAGCGCCAGCAACCCCACCGGGATCTTGCCCGGATCGAGGCCGATCATCTCGCTGACCTGCCGGGCGTCCTTGCTGCCCAGGAAGTCCGCGAAATCGTTCGTGAGGCTGCCCCACGCGAAGGTCATCCAGAACGCGACCAGCACCAGCGGGATCAGCAGCACCCACCACGTGTTCAGCGACAGCGTCTTGCGGAACTCCGCCTTGATCAGGTTGCCCATCACTGCTGCGGTCCTCCCCAGTACTGCTGCTGCTGCGGGCCCGACGGCGGACCCTGCTGGTAGTGCTGCTGCGGCGGATAACCCGGCGGCGGGCCCTGGAACTGCGGCTGCGGCGGGTAACCCGGCGGCGGCTGACCCGGCGCGCCGGTGTACTGACCCTGCGTCAACTGGAAGAACATCCGCTCCAGATCGGCGTGCTCCTCCTGCATCCCGTAGACGGCGATCCCCGCCTTCGCGGCGATGTCACCGATCTGCTGCACACTCGACCCGGCGACCGCCACCCGGCCGTCCGGCGTCGGCGAAACCCCGACGATGCCGTTGTCCTGCAACGCCTTCACCAACCCCGACGGATCCGCCGGCTGCACCAGCACCCGCGACTGCTGGCTCTTGCGCAGCTGCTCCAGCGGGCCGTAATAACGCGTGACACCCTGGCTGATGATGACGACCTGGTCGATCAGCTGCTCGACCTCGTTCAGCAGGTGACTCGAGACCAGGACCGTCCGCCGCTGCTCCCGCGCGTACGAACGCAGGAAGTTGCGCAACCACAGGATGCCCTCGGGATCGAGACCGTTCGTCGGCTCGTCCAGCACCAGCACCTGCGGATCACCCAGCAACGCCGTCGCCAGCGCCAGCCGCTGCCGCATACCGAGCGAGAACCCGCCCGCCTTCCGATCCGCGGCACTGCCCAGCCCCACCAAGCCGAGCACCTCGTCCGCACGCCGATCCGGCACCCCGATGGCCGCGGCATACACCCGAAGGTGGTTACGCGCCGTCCGGCCCGGGTGGAACCCCTCGTTCTCCAGGACCGAGCCCACCACCCGCGCCGGATTCCCCAGCTGCGAATGCGGCCGCCCGTTGATCGTCGCCATCCCCGAAGTGGGTGTCACCAAACCGAGCAACATGCGCAACGTCGTCGTCTTACCGGCGCCGTTCGGACCCAAGAACCCCGTCACCGAACCGGGTTCGACCGTGAAGCTCAGGTTCTGCACGGCGTTCACTGCGCCGAACCGCTTGCTCAGGTTCTGCACCACAATCCGGCCACTGCCGTCGTGCATACCGTCCCCTAACGTTCCCCGCTGATGCGGCGTCATCCTGCCCTACCGGCGACGCTCGCGCGCACGGAACACCCGAGAGCGACCTTCGTCACTTTCCGCTACCGGCCGGAACCGCCTCCGAGGCACTGACCAGAGGATTCACGACCCCCCGACGATCAACTTGGTAAAGAATTCGTGCGACTTGCCGACCCGGTGCAGCCAACTCCGCCAAACCCCTCTAAGCTAGGTACCGGCGGCCCGCTCCCAGTGACCCCCAGGCTGGTTGAGCGGGTCGCCCTCGTCTTCCTTTATCGCGGCTTCGCCGCTCATGGTCGACTTCGTCGTATTACCCCGGGGGGCCGAGCCCCCCGGACCCCCACGGTGCCTTCGCCAGACTCCCAGCCCTGCCGGACCTTGGCTGGCTTTGGCGTGAAGCCAGCCCGGTGCTGGCTGGGTTGGGTGTGAAGCCAGCCCGGTGCTGGCGGCTTCGGCGTGAAGGCGGGCCCGCGTGGCTAGCTTGGGTGTGAAGGCGGGCTGGGCTGGCTGGCTTGGCGCCGAGGTGGGCTGGCTGGCTGGGTTGGGTGTGAAGGCGCGGGCGAGGCTGGCTGGGTTGGGTGTGGAGGCGGGTGCGCCTGGCTGGGGCTTTGGGTTGTTGGGGTGGGGCTGAGCTGTGGCATCGTTGCGCGATGCGGATCTTGCTCGTTGAAGACGAACGGCGGCTTGCCGAGGCTCTGCGGGCCGGGCTCAGTGCCGAGGGGTACGCCGTCGATGTCGCCCACAACGGGCGGGATGCCCTCTGGCACGCCGGTGAACACCCCTATGCCGCCATCGTCCTCGACATCATGCTGCCCGGGCTCAACGGGTACCGCGTCTGCCGGCGGCTTCGGGACCAAGGGAACAGCACCCCGATCCTGATGCTCACCGCCAAGGACGGCGAGGACGACGAGATCGAGGCCCTCGACACCGGCGCCGATGACTTCCTGCCCAAACCCTTCTCCTACGGCGTCCTGCTGTCCCGGCTGCGTGCGCTCATCCGGCGTGGCGGCGCCACCCGGCCCGGGGTCCTCAAACTCGGGGACCTCGAGCTCGACCAAGCCGGGCGGACCTGCCGGCGCGGCACCGCCGACATCACGCTCACCAGCAAGGAGTTCGCCCTCCTCGCCTACCTCATGCAACGGCCCGGGCAGGTCGTCACCAAAGCCGAACTGCTCGACAACCTCTGGGACTTCGCCGCCTCCGCCACCGCCAACCTGGTGGAAGTGCACGTCAGCGCGCTGCGGCGCAAGATCGACGTCCCCTTCGGCGCGGAAACCATCCGGACCGTCCGCGGCGCCGGTTACCACGTGGTGACCGCGGGTGCCTGACTTCTGGCGCTCCACCCGGTTCCGCGTCGCCGTCACGGCCTTCGCCGCCTCCGCCGTGGCACTCGGAGCGGTCTCCGTGTGGTTCGTCCTCCAGGCACGCAGCCGGCTCGAGAACACCGCCACCCAGCTCGCCGACGCCCACGCCGACGCCATCGTCCAGCTCCTGAACACCGGCGCCCGGCCCGCCGACCTCGCCCTGCTCGGCCGTGACTCGATCTACGAGGTCAAAGACCGGCAGGGCACGTCGGTCGCCTCCTGCCCGGCCCTGCGCGACACGACCCTGGCCGCCTACGACACCCAGGTCACCGTGCGGCCCTACCAGTACGACCGGTCCGCACCGGCGTCCGTCGGCTGCGCGCCCGAGCTGCGCGGGCTCGACGACGACCTCACCCTGCACGTCGTGCACGCCGACAGCGGCGACAGCCGGTACGACGTGTTCGCCGGCGCCCAGCTCGACCCCGAGGGGCTGGCGGCGGTCGACTCCGCCCGGACCGCGCTGACGGCCGGCGTGCCCGCGGTCGCGCTGCTCATCGGCGTCATCGCGTGGCTCGCCGTGCGGCGGTCGCTGCGCCCGGTCGAGGCCATCCGCGGCGAGGTCGCCGAAATCGGCGCGCACGACCTCGGCCGGCGCGTCCCGGACCCGCGCACCGGCGACGAGATCGCGCGGCTGGCCGGGACGATGAACACGATGCTCGGCCGGCTCGACGAGGCCGTCACTCGGCAGAGCCGGTTCACCTCCGACGCGTCGCACGAACTGCGCACGCCCCTGGCGTCGCTGCGGACCCAGCTCGAAGTGCTCCTGGCCCACCCCGACCGGCTCGACTGGCGGCAGTCCTGCGAGAACGCGCTGCTCGACGTCACCCGGCTGCAGGACCTCGTCGCCGACCTGGTGCTGCTCGGCAAACTCGACCACGCCGGACCGGACCGGCGGGAACCGGTCGCGCTGTCCGAAGTGGTCGGTGCGGTCGCGGCCGGCCGGAGCGGGGTCGACGTCGAGGTCAGCGGGACGCCGTCGGTGCGCGGCCACCGGTCGCGGCTGGAACGGCTGGTCCGCAACCTCGTCGACAACGCGCAGCGGCACGCCGTCGCCCGCGTCGCCGTCACGGTGTCCACGGTGGACGGACAGGTGGTGCTCACCGTCGACGACGACGGGCCGGGCATCCCGGAAGCGGACCGCGAGCGCGTCTTCGACCGCTTCGTCCGGCTGGACGACGCCCGCGACCGCGACGAGGGCGGTTCCGGCCTGGGCCTGGCGATCGTCGCCGACATCGCCCGGGCCCACGGCGGCACGGCGGCGGTCGAGGAGGGCAGCCGGTTCGTCGTCCGGTTGCCGGAGCTGAAGACGTCTTAAGCCGGCTTCAGGCCCGGTTCAGCGGTCGGGATCGACGCTGCGGGCATGATCCTTTCCTGGCGGCCGCTCGACCACGCCGAATACCGCGCTTCCTCGTGGTTCCCCGGCCTGACCGGCCTGCGCGCGCTCGCCGCCCTGGCCGTCGTGTTCTTCCACTACGGCGGCCCGGTCGCCGACCCGCTGCAGGGCTGGATCGCCGTCCAGCTGTTCTTCGTGCTGTCCGGCTTCCTGATCACCACGCTGGCGCTGCGCGAAGAGGACGCCGCCGGCTGCGTCTCGCTGCGCGGCTTCTACGTCCGCCGGGTCTTCCGGATCATGCCGGTGTACTTCCTGCTGCTCGGCCTGACGGCGCTGGCCGTCACCCTCGCCGGGACGTACCAGAGCAGCCGGCTCGGCGACGCGATGCCGTTCTACCTGGTCTTCGGCAACGAGCTGGTCGACTACAACACGCCCTACCCCACGTCGTGGTCGCTGGGCGTGGAGGAGAAGTTCTACCTCGTCTGGCCCGCCCTGCTCGTGCTGACGTCGTTCGCCCGCACCGGCCGGACCGCGCTGCGCCTGCTGGTCGCCGGGGCGGTGGTGACCGGTGTCCTCTTCGGAGCGTTGCCGCTCGCGCCGTCGCAGCGGTGGGCCGAGCTCAGCGTGCACTACTGCTCACTGGTCATCGGCTGCCTGCTCGCGCTGGCGCTGCACCACCCGCGCGGGTTCGCCGTGTTCCGGCCGCTGACCAGCCCGGCCGCGGCGGTGCTGGTCGCGCTGGGGTTCTGCGTGCTGCAGCTGTCGGTCAAGCCGCTGGGACAGCAGTTCGGCGGGCACTGGCAGTTCGTCGTCCCGGTGTACGCGGCGGGTTCGGCGCTGCTGCTCGTGGCGGTCCTCGGGCCGGGCCCGGTCCGGCGGGTGCTCTCGAGCCGGCCGCTGAAGTTCATCGGGGACCGGTCGTACGCGCTCTACCTCGCCCAGACCGGCGCCGCGGGCGTGACCGGCCTGGTGTTGCCGACCGGGCTCGGCAAGGCCGTCGCGACGGCCGCCGTCGCGCTGCTCTTCGCCTGCGGGCTGCGGCGGTGGGTCGAGCTGCCGTCGATCGCGTTCGGGCGGCGGCTGCTGCGAAAAGGGGAGCGGGCCCCTGCCGCGGTGCGACGGGAGCCCGCTCGGGCGGAATAGCTCAGGCGAGGACGGTGTCCAGCGGCGTGTGCGGCAGGTCGTGGGCCACCGCGACCGGGCCGTTGGTCAGGGCGCCGTCGTGCGTGTTGAGGCCCTTGGCCAGCGCGGCGTCGGCCTGCAGCGCGGCCTTCCAGCCGTGCTCGGCCAGCTGGACCGCGTAGGGCAGCGTGACGTTGGTGAGGCCGTAGGTCGACGTCCGGGGCACCGCGCCCGGCATGTTCGCGACGCAGTAGAAGACGGACTCGTGCACGGTGTAGGTCGGGTCGTCGTGCGTGGTCGGGCGCGAGTCGGCGAAGCAGCCGCCCTGGTCGATCGCGATGTCGACGAGCACGCTGCCCGGCTTCATCCGGGCGACGAGCTCGTTCGAGACCAGCTTCGGCGCCTTCGCGCCGGGGACGAGCACCGCGCCGATGACCAGGTCGGCCTGCAGCACGGACTCCTCGACCGAGAGCCGGTTCGACGTCACCGTGCGGATGCGGCCGCCGAAGTCGTTGTCGATCTGGCGGAGGCGGTCGACGTTGGTGTCGAGGATCTCGACGTCGGAGCCGAGGCCGAGCGCGACGCGGGCGGCGTTCAGGCCCGCGACACCGCCGCCGATGACGACGACGCGCGCCGGGTGGACGCCGGGGATGCCGCCGGGCAGCACACCGCGGCCGCCACTGGGCTTCATCAGGGAGAACGCGCCGACCTGCGGGGCGAGCCGGCCGGCGACCTCGGACATCGGGGCGAGCAGCGGAAGGGCGCCGGAGGCGGTCTGCACCGTCTCGTAGGCGATCGCGGTGGTGCCGGCGGCGAGCAGCGCGTCGGTCAGCGGCCGGTCGGCGGCGATGTGCAGGTAGGTGAAGAGGACCTGGTCGCGGCGGAGCCGGCCGTACTCCTCGGCGATGGGCTCCTTGACCTTGAGCACGAGCTCGCCCTCGGCCCAGGTCTCGTCGGCGGTGGCGAGGATCTTCGCGCCGGCGGCGACGTACTCCTCGTCGGTGATGGACGAACCCACTCCGGCGGCGGTCTCGACGAAGACGTCGTGCCCACGCCCGACCAGCTCGTGCACCCCGGCCGGGGTCAGCGCGACCCGGTATTCGTGCTTCTTGATTTCACGGGGAACGGCGATACGCATGGTCGGCCTCCTGGGTCGGTCAGCGTCCGGGACGGGGCGGTGTTGCCACTCACGGTGAGCCACCCGGACGGCGGTGTCATCGTGCTGCCCGGACAATTCTCGGCGGCATTCGTGGTTCTGCTGGAACAAGCGTCTTGACCTCGACTTCACTTGAAGTTGCAGCGTTGCGGCATGCGTGCGGTGTGGTTGAGAGAGTTCGGCGGTCCGGAAGTCCTCGTCCCGGGGGAGGCGCCGGATCCGGTGCCCGGGCCGGGCCAGGTGCTGGTGGAGGTGGTGTTCGCGAACACGACGTTCGTCGAGACGCAGTTCCGGGCGGGGGCGCCGGGGCCGTTCCGGGCGTCGCTGCCGGTGATCCCGGGCAACGGCGTCGGCGGCGTGATCAGCGCGGTCGGCGCGGGGGTGGACCCGGGGCTGGCGGGACAGCGGGTGGTCACGGCGACGGGCGGTTCGGGCGGGTACGCCGAGCGCGTCGCGGTGGACGCGGCGGCGGTGTTCGAGGTGCCGCCCGCGCTGTCCCTCGACGCGGCGGTGGCGCTGCTGGCGGACGGCCGGACGGCGACCGGCTTGGTCCGGGCGACCGGCGTGCGCCCGGGCGACCGGGTCCTGGTCGAGGCGGCGGCGGGCGGCGTCGGCGGCTTGCTGGTCCAGCTTGCGACGGCGGCGGGAGCAACGGTGATCGGCGCGGCGGGCGGGCCGGCGAAGGTGGCACAGGTGCGCGGGGCTTCTTCGGTCGTCGACTACCTGCGGCCGGACTGGACGTCCGAGGTGGGCCCGGTGGACGTCGTGTTCGACGGAGTGGGCGGGCCGATCGGCACGGCGGCGTTCGGGCTCCTGCGCCCGGGCGGCCGGATGGCGGTGTACGGGCTGGCGGGCGGTTCGTGGGCCGAAGTGTCCGAAGAGGACGCTGCGGCGCGCGGAGTTTCGCTGGTGCGGTCGATCGGTTCGCCGCCGGAGATGCGGGCGTTCACGGAAGCGGCGTTGGCGTCGGCGGCCGAGGGGAGCCTGGTGCCGGTGATCGGCCAGCGCTTCCCCCTGGAGAAGGCGGCGGACGCCCACGCGGCGATCGAGTCCCGCGTGACGGTGGGAAAGACGTTGCTGGTCCTGTGATCGACGACTTCCTGGCCCGGCCGCTGACGGCGCGGGTGGCGACGGACGGGCCGACGGTCCGGCCCACGTGGTACCTGTGGGAGGACGGCGCGTTCTGGATCCTCAGCGGGCCGTGGTCCCGGCTGCCGGCGCTCGTCCGGGCGAAGTCGCGGATCGCGTTGACGGTGGATGTCTGCGAGCTCGAGACCGGGGTGGTCCTGCAGGTTCTGGCGCGCGGTGAGGCGGAGGTGCGGCCGTTCGACGTGGCGCGGGGGCGGCGGAAGCTGGTGCGGTACCTGGGAGCCGAGGAGTCGGGGTGGGATCCGCGGTTCCGGGAGTACCTGTACGGGGACGTCGGGGCGGTGTGGGTGTACCTGCGGCCTTCTCGGCTGGTCGCGCACGACTTGAGCTACCGAGTGCCGTGAAGGCCTCCCCGAGAGACTCGGGAAGGCCTTCACGGGTTCCGCCGCGGGAAGACGAAAACTCAGCCGCGGTATGCCGACCACGAGCTCTTCATCCGCGAGGCCTGGCCCGCGGTGAACTCGTACATGCAGCTGTCGTAGCTGTAGTCCATGAAGTTGTGCACCGGGTCCACGCCCGCCGATGAGCAGGTGTCCTTGCTCGCCGGGCAGCCCGAGGTCGCCGTGGCCTCGGCCGGGGTGTCCGACACGTAGTCGCCCGAACCGGAGCAGCCGCCCTGGAACGTGTGGTACAGGCCCATCCAGTGGCCGACCTCGTGGGTGGCCGTGTCGCCCTCGTTGTAGTTCGTCGCCGAGCGGCCCGGGAGGGACTCGTCGAGGATGACCACGCCGTCCAGCTTCGGCTGGGACTTGTAGTTCGACGGGAACGTCGCCCAGCCGAGCAGGTCGTCGCCGAGCTTGGCCGTGTAGATGTTCAGCGCGTTCGCGCCGCCCTTGCGCAGCGCGTTCTTCATGTTGCGCTCGGCCGAGGTGCCGTCGGTGATGCCGTTGTACCAGGTGGAGTTGTTCGTGTAGTCGGTGCTGACCAGCGAGAAGCTGAAGCCGCTCGACGCGTACGCGCTGTTCAGGACCGAGATCTGCTTGCTGATCGTGGCCGCCGGCAGGTTGCCGGTCGAACCGCTGGTGATCACGTGGAAGTACACCGGGATCGACACCGCGGCCGCGGCCTGGGCCGAGAACGCCGTGCGCTTGCCGGCGAGCTTGCTCTGCAGGTCCGCTTCCATGCGGGCCGCCTCGGCCGGGGACACCGAGTCGGCGTGCCCGTCCTTGCTGCGGTCCGCGGCGTGGGCGGGGGTGAAGCAGTCGCCGCTCGGCGCCGCGACGGCGCCCCCGGCTCCTGCCGCCGGGACGACCAGGGCGACCAGGGAGAGCGCGGACACCGCGCCCAGTTTGATGGCCCTGCCGAACCGCTCCGAACTGCTCATGGAGGAACTCCTCTTGCAACGACCCGGCTACCCGGGGTGGTGAAGAGAAAATGCGGCACGCGATCTTCGTTATCCACCATCTTTCGGCTGGAAAAGACACTCCGTACGATCGGCGCGATCCATGCGGACTAGTGCATACTTCGGATACTGCGCCGAACGGCCCAGTCAGCTCCAGCGCACCGCGACGAGCTGGGTCAGCAGCGCCAGCCGGACGTCGGGGTCGTCGAGGTCCAGCGGCACCAGTTCGAGCAGCTTCCGCATCCGGTACCGCAGGGTGTTCGGGTGGATCCGCAGCTCCCGCGCCGCCGCCCGCGGGTCGCCCGGGTGCCGCAGCCACTCGTAGAGCGTCTCGACGTAGCCGGCCTTGCCCGATTCGTCGTGCGCGCGCAGGGTGCTCAGCGGACCGAGGTCGGCGACCCGGGCCGCGGTCGCCGCGGTCGCGCCGCGGTGCAGGGTCAGCGACGTCCAGGCTTCGTCGAAGGCGATCACGCGGTCGGTGAGGATTTCGGCGCGCAGCAGGCCGAGGGCTTCGTCGGCCTGGGCGCGCGACGCCGAGAGGTCGGCGAGGCCGCCGGGGGAGCCCGCCGCCGCGCGCGGGGCGCCGCCGCGCCGGGACGCCGGCTGCGTGGCCAGGGCGTGGCGCAGCTCGGCCCAGCCGCCCGGACCCGCGCGGTCCGGCACCACGGCGTAGAGCAGCCCGCCGAGCTCGGTCGCCACCGGGCGGCTGCCGATGCCCTGGGAGATCCGTTCGAGCAGCGCGAGCCGCAGACCCTCGGCGTCGCGCCCGTCGCCGCCGGTGACCTCGATGACGACCACGCGGTGCGGCTCGTCGGCCAGGTCCAGCTCCGCCATCGCCTTGCGCGGGTTCGCGTGGCCTTCGAGCACCGCACGCAGCAGTTCGGCCGACGCGCGGCGCTGCGCGTCGGTGTGCGCGCGGCGCCGCAGCAGGTGTAGCGCGACGACCGGGGCGGCGTCGGCGAAGGCGGCCGCGCGCTCGTCGGACACCGGCCCGGCGACCACCGCCCACATCGACCCGAGCAGCTCGCCACCCATCCGGATCGGCACGATCAGCCGCGGCAGCGTGCCGTCGCGCTGGGCCGGGACGAAGATCGTCTGCCGGCCGCGGGACAGCTCGCGGAACACCCCGCGCGACCGGAACCGCGCGAGGACGTCGTCGGGGATGCGGCGGCCCATGATCGTGGCGACGCGGGCGGGGTCGGTCAGGTCCTGACGGGCGGAGTAGGCGAGCACGCGCGAGTTGGTGTCCTCGATGGTCACCGGCGCGTCGACGACGCTCGCGACGGCGTCGGCCAGCCGGAACAGGTCGCCGGAGCCGGGGTCGAGGTCCTCCGACTCGTCGGCCAGGGCGTCCAGGACGGTCCGCAGCAGCCAGACGAGCTGCGCCCACGACGTCGCGGCGTGCACCTGGATCAGCGCGATCCCGCTGGCCTTCGCGGCCCGCTTGACCGCCGGTTTCGCGGCCAGCGGCGGCTTGAGCAGCACGGCGGCCGCGCCCTGTCCGGCACTCTGCTTCACGAGTTCGGCGGCGTCGTCGGGGCCGGTCGTGGCGACGCCGAGCACGAGGTCCCCGGCGGACAGCGTGAGGGCCCCGCCGGGTTCGGCGATGACGACGTCGGCGACGGCGGGCGAGTCGTCGGGCAGCTGGAGCGCGTGGAGCAGCGTCGGCCCCACCCGGTCGACCACGCTGCGCACCGAAACCACGGGAGCATTCTCGCCGAGAAACCCGGCGACGGCTCGGTAGGGTCGCCGGGGTGTGCGGGGCCTGCCGGGGCGGTGGCGGGCGGTCGCACCACCCCGGCAGGCGTTCAGGGGGATTCGCTCATAGCGCTCCTGGGATTTTCCGAATACCGGACCCGCCGATCGATTCCGGGTCCGGGAAGGCGCCGACCCTATTTCATCCCGCAACGCCGGTTCCGGGGTATGGCATCCTCGCGCGATCGACCGGAAGGTTTCGCCGGGAAAGGGTGCGGTGACCGCTCCGGACGGGACGATCCTCGTGCTCAGCGAGAACATCGAGGACCGCCCCCGGCGCCACCGCCGACCAGATTCCGACGCCGAACTTCTTAGCGCGAAAGGACCGCCGTCAGGACCCTCCGCAGCTCGCCGGCCGGGTTCCCGGCCGGTTCCGGGGAGCGCCACGCGACGATTCCGTCGGGCCGCACCAGCGAGGCGCCGCCCCGCGAAAGGCCGTACCGGGCGGCGAAGACGTCGTCGTCGATCGTGTGGCAGTCGAGGCGGATGGCCTGCTCCGCCGCGGCCGGCTGCCACCGCGTACCGTCGCCCGCGCAGAGCAGCACCCACGAATGTCCCAGCAGGTCCACAGTGGACGCCAGTCCCGGCGCCCGGAAGCCGGGCCGCCCGGTCGGGGCCTGGATGTCCTCGACGCGCTCGCCGTCGTCCGGCTCCTCCGGCAGCACGGCCGTCGAGCGGTAGCGGAACCCGAGCGTGACGGCCAGCTGGTCCTCGGCCTTCGTCAGCCCGGTGACGTCGAGATCGGGGTGCATGCGCTGCTTCATGTTGTGCAGGGACGTGTCGATGACCATCCGCGCGATCGGCTTCCGCTCGGCTTCGTAGGTGTCGAGCAGTGCCGGGCCCGCTTCGCCACGCAGCACCGCGGCCAGCTTCCACGCGATGTCCGCGGCGTCGCCGACCGCGGTGTTGCCGCCCAGCCCGCCGGTCGGGGGCGTCACCTTCGCCGCGTCGCCGACCAGGAAGACCCGGCCGGCGCGGAACCGGTCGGCGAGCCGCGCGGCGACCTCCCACGAGCCCGTCCAGACGATCTCCGGCTCCAGGTCCGGGAGGTCGGTGGCGGCGCGGATCATCGTGACCAGCCGGTCGCGGGTGAAGTCGGCCGGGCGTTCGCCGCGGCCGGGGAAGTAGTCCGGCGCGAAGACGTACCGGTCCGGCACGTCGGTGGTGACGAACCCGGCGGTGAAGTCCGGGTGCTGCAGGTAGAACAGGTCGGTCAGGCCGGGGTGGACGCGGTCGCCGAGGTCGGCGTCGAACACCACGCCGAGGCAGTGGCTCAGCGCGTCCATCCCGGTGGTCCCGATGCCGAGCCGCTGCCGGATCCCGCTGCGCCCGCCGTCGGCGGCGACGACGTAGTCCGCGCGCACCACGGTTTCTTCGCCGGACTCGCGATCGCGCAGCGTCGCCGTGACGCCGTCGCCGTCCGGTGCCAGGTCCGTCAGCTCGGTCCGGAACCGCACCCGTGCGCCCGCCTTTTCCGCGTGCGCCAGCAGGATCGGCTCCACGACGTCCTGGCCGGCCAGGCCGGCGGGCAGGGTGGTCGACGCCGAGACGTCGAACTCGCTGCCGTCCTGGACCAGCCGGTGCAGCACCCGGCCGGCCAGGCTGGTCGCGACGGTGATCCGCAGCCCCTGCGACGCCCGCGGGCTCGCCGCCAGCACCTCGCGGTCGATTCCCGCCCAGTGGAACAACTCCATGGTGCGCCAGTTCTGCCCGGCGGCGCGCGAGTGGACCGACGTCCCCGCGTGCCGCTCCACGGCCAGCACGTCCACTCCGGCCTGCGCGAGGAAGAGCGAGGCCGACAGCCCGCCCAATCCCGCTCCGACGACCAGCACCTGTACCCGCTCGTTCATAGGTATCTCCCCATCTGTGAATCTCCCTGGCGGATATCTTAGACACAAAGAGATTCATCAGGCAAGGCAACTCGGCTCCCAGGAGGTGGGAAGGGTTGGGTAGGCCGTTCGGCGCAAGTAGCTTCGCATTCGGCAGCCCTCCGCGAACCCCTTGAGCCGCAAGGAGAAAACCGATGACCGAGACTTCGGCGTGGTCCTTCGAGACCAAGCAGATCCACGCGGGCGCCGCGCCGGACCCGGCCACCGGGGCCCGGGCGACACCGATCTACCAGACGACGTCGTACGTCTTCCGCGACAGCCAGCACGGCGCCGACCTGTTCAGCCTGGCCGAGCCCGGCAACATCTACACGCGGATCATGAACCCGACCCAGGACGTGCTGGAGCAGCGGCTCGCCGCGCTCGAAGGCGGCGTCGCGGCGCTGGCGTTCGCGTCCGGCTCGGCCGCGACCACGGCGGCGATCCTCAACCTCGCCGGCGCGGGCGACCACTTCGTCTCGAGCCCGTCGCTCTACGGCGGCACCTACAACCTCTTCCACTACACGCTGCCGAAGCTCGGCGTCGAGGTCACGTTCATCGACGACCAGGACGATCTCGAGCAGTGGCGCGCCGCCGTCCGGCCGAACACGAAGCTGTTCTTCGCCGAGACGCTGGCCAACCCGGGCAGCAACGTCCTCGACATCCGGGGCGTCGCCGACGTCGCGCACGAAGCCGGCGTCCCGCTCGTCGTCGACAACACCGTGCCGACGCCGTACCTGCTGCGCCCGATCGAGCACGGCGCCGACGTCGTCGTGCACTCCGCGACGAAGTACCTCGGCGGCCACGGCACGACGGTGGCCGGCGTCCTGGTCGACGGCGGCACGTTCGACTTCGGCAAGAACCCGGAGAAGTTCCCCGGCTTCAACGAGCCCGACCCGAGCTACCACGGCCTGAAGTACTGGGAGGCGCTCGGCCCCGGCTCGTACGCGGCCAAGGCGCGCGTCCAGATCCTGCGCGACACCGGCGCGGCGATCTCGCCGTTGAACAGCTTCCTGATCCTGCAGGGCATCGAGACGCTTTCGCTGCGCCTCGAGCGGCACGTCTCGAACGCGCAGGCGCTGGCAGAGTGGCTGGAGCAGCGCGACGAGGTCGAGAAGGTCTACTACGCCGGCCTGCCGTCGAGCCCGCACTTCGCCAACGCGCAAAAGTACCTGCCGCGCGGCGCGGGCGCGGTCCTGTCGTTCGACCTGCGCGGCGGCGTGGAGGCGGGCCGGAAGTTCGTCGACGGCACCGAGCTGCACAGCCAGCTGGTGAACATCGGCGACGTCCGCAGCCTGATCGTGCACCCGGCGTCGACCACGCACAGCCAGCTGACGCCCGAGGAACAGCTCTCCAGCGGTGTGACGCCCGGACTGGTCCGGCTCGCCGTCGGGCTGGAGGGGATCGAGGACCTCAAGGCCGACCTCGAAGCCGGATTCCGGGCGGCCAAGGCGGAACTGTGACCGTGTCCGGCGCCTGGCGGATCGGCGATCCGCCGGGCCGCCGGAAGTTCGTCACCGGCCCGGGCGCGCTGGCGCTCGAGGCCGGTGGCGTGCTGCCTTCGTTCACGCTCGCGTACGAGACGTGGGGGACGCTGAACTCCGACGCGTCCAACGCGGTCCTCGTCGAGCACGCGCTGACCGGCGACAGCCACGCGGCCGGGCCCGCCGAGCCGGGGCACCCGAGCGCAGGCTGGTGGGACGGGCTGATCGGGCCGGGCAAGGCGCTGGACACGAACGAGTTCTTCGTCGTGGTCCCGAACGTGCTGGGCGGCTGCCAGGGCTCGACCGGGCCGTCGTCGCCGGATCCGGACGGGACGCCGTGGGGCAGCCGGTTCCCGGTGGTGACGGTGTGGGACCAGGTCGCGGCCGAAGCGGCACTGGCGGACGCGCTGGGCGTTTCGCGCTGGGCCGCCGTCATCGGCGGCTCGATGGGCGGGATGCGCGCGCTGGAGTGGGCGGTCTCGCTGCCCTCGCGGGTGGCTTCGGTGCTCGTGCTGGCGTCGACCGCGCGGGCGTCGGCCGAGCAGATCGCCTGGACCGCCCCGCAGCTGCACGCGATCCGCAGCGACCCGTTCTTCCGCGGTGGCGACTACTACTCGGCGGCTTCGGGACCCGTGGCCGGTCTGGGCATCGCCCGGCGGATCGCGCACGTCACCTACCGCAGCGAGCCGGAGCTGGCCCAGCGGTTCGGCCGGCTCCCGCAGGACGGCGAAGATCCGCTGCGCGGCGGCCGGTTCGCCGTCGAGTCCTATTTGGACCACCACGCGGCCAAGCTGGCCCGCCGCTTCGACGCCAACAGCTACCTGGTGCTGACCGAGTCGATGAACACCCACGACGTCGGCCGCGGCCGAGGCGGCGTGGCGGCGGCACTGGGCCGCGTGACGGCGCGGGCGGTGATCGCCGGCGTCGACAGCGACCGGCTCTACCCGCTGTACCAGTCGGCGGAGATCGCGGCCGGGATCCCGGGTACGCCGGAGCCGTCGGTGGTGTCGTCGCCGTACGGGCACGACTCGTTCCTCATCGAAACCGGCCAGATCGCGGCCCTGGTGAAGCACCTGCTCGGCTGAGCCCCAAGCGCCCCAATGTGGCGTTGGGTGCGTTGAACGCACCCAATGTGGCGTTCGGTGCGTTGGATGCACCGAACGCCACATTGGGGCGCTTCAG
>NZ_JBSGJD010000164.1:0-22304 GCF_053605405.1 Amycolatopsis sp. NPDC003861 | reverse complement strand
GTGAGTGGTAAGGCGGGTTCTAACCCGCCTTACCACTCACGACCGGCGGGCGAGTGTCAGTACTGGCGCTGCGGCAGCGCGGCCTTGGCCGACGCCTGGTCGAACTCGGTTTCCTGGGTCTCGATGCGGGCGGGCACCTGCTCGCCGGCGGCGACCTTCTTGACCAGGTCCATCAGCTGCGGGCCGAGCAGCGGGTTGCACTCGACGATGTGGTTGATCTTGCCGTCGGCCAGCGCCTGCATGCCGTCCTTGACCGCGTCCACGGAGACGATCTTGATGTCCTTGCCCGGGACCTTGCCCGCGGCTTCGATGGCCTCGATGGCGCCGAGGGCCATGTCGTCGTTGTGGGCGTAGAGGACGTCGATCTTGGGCTGGGACTTCAGGAAGGCCTCCATGACCTCCTTGCCCTTGGCGCGGGTGAACTCACCGGTCTGCGAGGCGACGATCTTGTACTTCGGGTCGGCCGCGATGACGTCCGCGAAGCCCTTCTTGCGGTCGTTCGCCGGGGCCGAGCCGGTGGTGCCCTGCAGTTCGACGATGTTCACCTGGCCGGTGGCGCTGCCGTACTCCTTGGTCAGCCACTCCCCCGCCTTCTTGCCCTCGGCGACGAAGTCGGAGCCGAGGAAGGTCTTGTAGAGCGACTTGTCCGGCGAGTCGATCGCGCGGTCGGTGAGGATGACCGGGATGTTGGCGGTCTTGGCTTCCTTCAGGACGGTGTCCCAGCCGGACTCGACGACCGGCGAGAAGGCGATGACCTTGACCTTCTGCTGGATGTACGAGCGGATCGCGGAGATCTGGTTCTCCTGCTTCTGCTGCGCGTCGGAGAACTTCAGCTCGATCCCGGCGGTCTTGGCCGACTCCTGGATCGACTTCGTGTTCGCCGTCCGCCAGCCGCTCTCGGCGCCCACCTGGGCGAAGCCGAGCGTGACGGCCCCGCCGGACGAACCGCCGGACGAACCGCCACTTCCGCAGGCGGTGAGCAGCACGAGTCCGGCCGCCGCGGCCGCCGCGGCGGCCCATCGCTTCTTCAGCACGTTCACTCCTCGATCGACGATGATCAGTGGGAAAACCTGGGTGGGGACTACTCGGGTGGAGATCTCTAGTGCGTGTTAGCGCTAACAATCCCTCGGGAACCACCAGGTCCCCGCCGGCCGCCGCGCTAGCGCGGTCCGGTGCTCTCGCGCACGATCAACTCGGGGACGACCAGGGCGCGCGCGTGCCGGTCGCCTCCGTCCATCCGCCCGGCCAGCAGGCCGAACGTACGCCGTCCGACTTCGATGAAGTCCTGGCGCACCGTCGTCAGCGGCGGCGTGAAGTACGCCGCCTCGGGGACGTCGTCGAAGCCCGCCACGCGCACGTCCCGCGGCACCGAGATGCCCGCTTCGGCGAACGCGCGCAGCAAGCCCAGTGCCATCTGGTCGTTGCCGGCGAAGACGGCGTCCAGATCCTTTTCCTTGGCGAGGGATCGCCCCGCCTCGTACCCGGAGCGCGAGCTCCAGTCGCCACGGATCACCCGCGGGGCCCCGACGCCGTGGCGTTCCAGGGTTTCCCGCCAGCCGAGCTCGCGGTCACGGGCCTCCAGCCAGTCCTCCGGCCCGGCGATGTGCCACACCGTGCGGTGGCCCAGCGCCAGGAGGTGTTCGGTGGCCCGGCGGGCACCGTCGCGCTGGTCGACGGAGATGACCGGCACCGGTGCCGCCTCTCCGCCGCCGACCGCGACGACCGGGAAGTCCGCGGGCGCGGCTTCCAGCGCCCGGCCCGCGCTGACGTGCGGGGCGATCACGATGACGCCCTCGACCGCCTGGCGGCGCAGGTTCTCCACCGCGTCGGCGATCGACGACCGGCCCGGCCGGCTGACACTCGAGATGGTGATCGCGTACCCGGCTTCCCGGGCGGCGTTCTCGATGCCGTACAGCGTGCTGGCCGGACCGTACAGATTGGACTCGAGCGCGACGACGCCGAGCGTGCCGGTCCGCCCGGTGACCAGCGCCCGGGCCGCCGAATTGGGCCGGTAGCCCAGTTCCTCGATGGCCGCGAGCACCCGGGCCCGGGTCTCGGGGCGCACCGGGCCGGTCCCGTTGATCACCCGGGACACGGTCATGTGGGACACGCCCGCCACGCCCGCGACGTCGGTCAGGCTGGGCTGCCGCGTCCCGGCGGCGGTCGCCCGGACGGGGCCGCCGGAGCGGGGTCGTTCGGCCACCGGCGTCCCCTTCCGTCCGCTCCGACATGGTCTGCGTCACCTGTTCCGGTGACGACGAGGAGTTAGTGTTAGCGATAACACCCACGGGGTCAACCCCGGGTCGCGTAACGGTCTAGTCACGCGCCCTTCACCTCGGCCCGCCGACGAATTCGACGGCGCGACCTGCGCGGAGCGTCGTTTGAAATTCACCGCCCGTCAGCACCGCCCGGTGTTCAACGGCATGTTCGCGCCTCCCGCGGGGCGCTTACCACACGCCTTCGACGACTCCCGGTCCCGGGGTCAGAACGCCACCGTGGCGGCGACGGGCAGGTGATCGCTGCCGGTCGCGGGCAACGTCCAGGCCGCGACCGGGCGCACCCCCGACACGAAGACCTGGTCGATCCGCGCCAGCGGCAGACCGGCCGGCCAGGTGAAGCCGAACCCGTCGCCCGCTTCTTCCTGCGCGGCCTGCATCCGGGCGGTGATCGGCGCGAGCGCCCGGTCGTCCGCCGTGCCGTTGAAATCGCCGACGAGCACCGTCCGCGGCGCGGATTCCGCGGCGACGGCGTCCGCCAGCAGGCCCATCGCCTCGTCGCGGCCGTTCGCGGTGAAGCCGGCGTCGAGCCGGACCCGCACCGAAGGCAGGTGGGCCACGAAGAGCGCCACCGGGCCCTTCGGAGTGTCCACTGTGGTCCGCAGCGCCCGCGTCCACGGCATGATCGCCACCGGGCGCGTGTCGCGCAGCGGGAAGGTGCTCCAGACCCCGACCGTGCCCTGGACCGAGTGGTACGGGTAGCCCGCCGCGAGGGCGTCCTCGTACTTCGGCACCTCGGACTTCTTCAGCTCCTCGAGCGCGATCACCTGCGCGCCCGCCGCGGCCAGGGCGCGAGCGGTGCCCACCGGGTCGGGGTTCTCGTCGTTGACGTTGTGCGAGACGACCGCGAGGTCCCCGCCCGGCGTGCGCTTGTCGAACAGCCGGCCGCCGAAGGACCCGCCCCAGGCCAGCACCGGCAGCAGGAGGGCGACCAGCGCGAGCGGGGCGCGCCGGACCAGGGCCGCGACCAGCAGCGGCACGACAAGCAGGCCGGTCCAGGGCAGGAACGTCTCCAGCAGGCTGCCGGCATTGCCCACCCAGTTGGGCACCAGCGGGTGCGCGAGCAGCAGCAGCGCGGTCAGGACGGCGAAGGCGGCGGTGACCCGCCCCCGCCGCCACGTCGCCGCACGGGTGGCGGAGGGCCGCTCGGCCGTCGCGGTCATCGGGTGGCCGCCGGGAGCTCGCGCTGGACCGCGGCGATGAGCGTCGCGCTGTTCTCCAGGGCGGCCCGCAGCCCGGCGGCCGGCGACCCGCCCGGGTTCTGGTGTAGGACGACGCCGAGGATCAGCGCGCCGTTGCCGGCCCGCGCGGCCCACATCAGCGCCCCTCCGGCCGCGGTGGACGAGCCGGTCTTCAGCCCGATCACGCCGTCGCGGCCGAGCAGGGTGTTCGTGTTGACGACCGCGCCCGGCACGCCGTCGATCCGCAGGCTGGGCGTGGCGACGATGGCCCGGATCACCGGGTTCTTCATCGCCTCGCGGGCCAGCCGCAGCTGGTCAGTCGCGGTGCTCGTGGTCGAGTCCTCGACGCCGCTGGCGCCGGTGTAGGTGGTGCTGGTCATGCCCAGCGCGGCGGCCTCGCTGTTCATCTTCGCGACGAAGGCCTCCTGGCTGCCGGCGTCCCACCGGGCGAGCAGCCGGGCGACGTTGTTCCCGGACGGCACGAGCATCAGGGCGAGCAGGTCCCGCTCGCTCAACCGGCGTCCCGCACGGACCGGCGCGCTCGATTCCTCGGCCGAGGCCGACTCGGCTTCGGCCTGCTCGTCGACGGTGATCTCCGGACCGGCCTCGCCGGGGCCGAGCGGGTGGTCCTTGAGCACGACGTAGGCGGTCATCACCTTGGTGACGCTGGCGATCGGCACCGGCCGCTGCTCACCCCGGCTGCCGAGCGAGCCCAGGTTCTGGACTTCGACGCTCGCCTGGCCCCCGGCGGGCCACGGCAGCGGGAGGTCGACGTCCGGACGGGCGGCGAAGGCCCGGCCGGCGGTCTCGGGCGGGAAGACGACCCAGCAGGCGGCGGCGAGTGCCACGGCCACGGCGGCGGCGATCCCCGCGGCCAGGGGCGGGATGCGGGTGCGGGCCATCGGTCTCCTCCGGGTGCCGGGTGCGCCGGGTGCGCACCCCGCTCACTCTGTCCGGGGAAGATCGCCGGTTCGTCGGGGATGTTCGACAGGTGTGCCCCAGGAATGTCCCGATCCGGTACCAAAGCCGAAGGGACCTTCCCCGCCCGCGACGGGAGGAAGGTCCCTTCGGCCCGGCGGTCAGGCCGTCGAACGCTGGATGCAGTCCAGTCCCAGGCCGAGCGGGGTCGCCACGTACTGGCAGACGTGCGACGCGTGCGCCTGGTCGGTCTGCGTGCAGGCGACCGGCACCCCCAGCAGGTCGACCGAGCAGTACGCGTAGAACTGGGTCGAGCTGCCCGGCACCGGGTCCGCCGAAGCCGGCGTGGCCGCGGCGACGACCGCGGAAACCGTGAGTGCAGCGGCCATGGCCCAAGAAGCGATCCGGGTGTTCATCGTGCTCTCCTTCCGCCGAGCTTTCCCCTGTGCGCCAAGGGGTTCACCGGGGAGAATGCCCCGTCGAACGTCTCTTCAGCTCGGCGTCACCGGAAAGTGTTACGGCGCCAGCGTTCACGTACGTGACCATCGTTCATCCTGTTGACTGCGCTCGGGCCGGTGACCTATAAAGGGAACGTCCGGGTGTCCGCCGCACACCTCCGCAAGTTCCGCTGTTCCGGAGGCCATCGGTGTCCCCACACCCCTCGTCCCGTCGCGCCGTTTTCCTCGGCGCCGCCGGTGTTTCCACCGTCCTCGCCGTCACCGTCGCGCTCGGCGGGCCGCCGTCCGCCCGGGCCGCCGGCGCCGCACTGTCGGCCACCTTCGCGCGGACGTCGGTCTGGACCGGTGGCTACGGCGGTGGCTACACGATCACCAACCGCGGCGACACCACCGCCACCGGCTGGACCGTCGAGTTCGACCTGCCCGCCGGCTCGGCCGTCAGCAGCTCGTGGAGCAGCGTCCGCACGCAAGCCGGGCAGCACTACCGGTTCACCAACGCCGGCTTCAACGGCACGGTCCCGCCCGGCGGCACCGAGAACTTCGGCTTCAACGTCAGCGGCGCCGGCCTCCCCACCGGCTGCACCGTCAACGGCGCCCCCTGCGACGGCGGCGGCCAGGTGACCACGACCCCCACCACCCCGGCCACGACGACGGCACCGACGTCGACGACCACCACCACGGCCCCGCCCACGGGTGACACCGTCGACGTCGCCACGGCCGCCCAGCTCCAGGCCGCGCTGGCGAACGCCGTCCCGGGCCAGGCGATCCGGCTCGCCGCCGGCACCTACCGCGGCTCCTTCGTCACCACGAAAGCCGGCACCGCGGCCCGGCCGATCACGCTGTCCGGCCCGGCGAACGCCGTCCTGATCAACGACGGCCCCTCGGGCGACGCCCCCGACTGCCCGGTACCGACCGCCGGCTGGGACTCCGGCTACGGCCTCTGGCTCGCGAACGCGCCCTACTGGACCCTGCGCGGGTTCACCGTGCAGGACTCGAAGAAGGGCATCGTCGCGGACAACTCGCCGCACACCACCATCGACGGCGTCACCGTCCACCACATCGACGAAGAGGCCGTGCACTTCCGCCGTTCCTCTGCCGACAGCGTGCTGAAGAACTCCACGATCACCTACACCGGCCTGGTCCAACCCGGCTATGGCGAAGGCGTCTACCTCGGCTCGGCGAACTCCAACTGGGGCTGCCACGGCAACACCGGCGGCGTCGACCGCGGCGACCGGATCCAGGTGCTGGACAACCACATCGGCCCATTCATTGCCGCCGAGCCGATCGACGTCAAGGAAGGCACCTTCAACGGTGTCATCCGCGGCAACACCTTCGACGGCCGCGGCATCACCGGCCAGAACTCGGCGGACTCCTGGATCGACGTCAAGGGCATCGGCTACACGATCGAAGGCAACACGGGCACGTTCGCCCCGCCCGGCACGTTCGCCAACGGCTACGAGAACCACAACACGAGCACGAGCCCGTCGTTCGACAACGGCTGCGGGAACGTGTGGCGCGGCAACAAGTCCGACCTCGGCGGTGTGGGCGCCTACGCGATCAAGATCAGCTCGGTGTCGAAGTGCGCGGCCAACCCGAACGTGGTGTACGCGTCGAACACGGTGACGAACGCCCGCTCGGGATTGACGAACATCCCGGTCACGCCGTGACGGCTCAGGGCACGATCGCGTCGACGTACCCGCCGTCCACCCGCACGGCGGCACCCGTGGTCGCCGACGCGAACGGCGAACTCAGGTACACCACCAGGTGGGCGATCTCCTCGGGCTCGATCAGGCGCTGCAGCAGCGATTGCGGGCGGTGCTGCTTCATGAATTCGCGCTGGGCCTGTTCCCACGGCAGGTCCTTGTCCACCAGTTCGTAGACGAAGTCCTCCACGCCGCCGGTGTGGGTCGGCCCGGCGATCACGGCGTTGACCGTGACGCCGGTGCCGGCCGCGTGCTTGGCGAACCCGCGGGACACGCCGAGCAGCGCGGTCTTCGACACTCCATAGTGGATCATCTCGGCCGGGATGACGATCGCGGAATCGCTGGCGATGTACTGGATCCGGCCCCAGCCCCGGTCGGTCATGCCCGGCAGGTACGCGCGGGTGAGCCGGACCGCGGCCAGGACGTTGACCTCGAAGTAGTGCCGCCAGTCGGCGTCGGTGATTTCGAGGGGCTCCTGGGCGCCGAAGATGCCGAGGTTGTTGACCAGGATGTCGGTGTCCGGCACCTCCTCGACCACCTGGGCCGCGCCGGCCTCCTCGGACACGTCGCCGGGAGCCGGCAGGAAGTCCGCGTCCGGCAGGTCTTCGCGCAGCCGCGCGATGGCCTTGTGGACGCCGGTCTCGCTGCGGCCGTTGATCGCGACCCGCGCGCCCGCCGCGGCGAGGCCCGCCGCGATCGCCGCGCCGATGCCCTGGGTGGAGCCGGTGACGAGTGCCGTCTTCCCGCTCAGGTCGACCCGCATCGTGAAAGCCCTCTCTCGCTCGCGTGCCTCCCCGGGGCCGATTCAAGCACAGCTCCCCGGAGCCCACCGGCTGGAAATCCGGTTGCCCTCCCCCCTGGCGGCGGTCACGATCTGCGCATGACCACGTATCGCACCCCGCTCCTGCCGACCGTCGCCGCGACCACCGCGCCGGTCCAGCAGCAGCCGGGCCGTCCGCGGGGGTCGATCACCCCGGCGCCGTGAGCGCCGCGCTGCTCGCCGGCCTGGTCGCCGGCTACGGCATCGCGATCCCGGTCGGCGCCGTGGGGACGTACCTGGTGGCCCTCAGCGCCCGCACGTCGCTCCGGACCGGCCTCGCCGCGGCGCTCGGCGTCGCGACCGCCGACGGGGTGTACGCGCTGGTCGCCGTGCTCGGCGGGGCCGCGATCGCGGGCGTCATCACCCCGGTCGCCGGTCCGCTGCGGTGGGCCTCGGCCGCCGTGCTGATCGTCCTCGCCGCCCACGGCGCCCTGCGTGCGGTGCGCTCCCACCGCGCGCCGGTCCCCCGACCGGTGACACCGCTCGCGCCTGGCCGCGCCTACGTGAACCTGCTCGGCATCACGCTGGTCAACCCGGCCACGGTCGTCTACTTCACCGCCCTGGTGGTCGGCGACCGCGCCGGCGACACCGTCCCCGTGCTCGACCAGGTGGTGTTCGTGCTCGCGGCGTTCGCCGCGTCGGCGAGCTGGCAAGCCGCCCTGGCCGGCGGCGGGGCGTTGCTCGGGCGGGTCCTGACCGGCCCGCGGGGCCGGCTGGTGACGGCGCTCGTGTCGAGTGCGGTGATCACCGCGCTCGCCGTCCGCCTCGTGCTGCCCTGAGCCCGGCCACCCGGGTTCACCGGCCGCGTGGCGGTGAGGAACGGCAGCGCACTGACGGCCACCTGGCCCGCAGGCGGGGCCGGCGGAACGGCCCCCACGATCCGTTCCCCGGTCACCGAGCCCGCGCGGCCCGCCTGCCGGTAGGCCACCGCGACCTTCAGCGCGGCGGTGTCCACAGTGGAGGGCGGGGTCACGGTCCAGGTGAATGGGGCTGGCGGGGCGGGCTTGGCAGGGCCGACCCGGCGGGGCTGGCGGGGCTGGCTCGGCGGGGCCGACCCGGCGGGCTCAGCACGGCAGGCGAGCTCGGCAGAGCGGGCCAACCCGGCGGCCCGGGCTTGGCGAAGCGAGCCCGGCGCCAGCGGCGCGGCCCGATTCCAACGGCGGGGCGCCCCTCGCGGCACGGCGCCGATCACGCAACCCGGCACGGCAGTGCCGAATTGCCGGAACGGCAATCCTCGCCCGGCAGCCTCGAAACAGAACCCGAAAGACCCACACCCCCCCCGCAACCCCGATCCGAAGCCCTAACACGGCCGCCGGCCGTAGTCACAATCGGGCATCGGGGTCGCGAAACACCACCAAGGGTGAAACACCCCTCAACCGGCACGCTCGAGCAGCAAGACACACCCGACCGAAACCGGGATCACCGAGCCCGAGTACTCTCCCGCACCACCAACTCGGCCGCCACCAGATGCCGAGCCCCGGCGTCCCCACCGGCCATCCGTTCCTCGAGCAACCCGAACGTCCGCCGCCCGACCTCGATGAAGTCCTGGCGCACCGTGGTCAGCGGCGGCGTGAAGTACTCCGCCTCCGGCACGTCGTCGAACCCGGCGACCTGGACGTCCTCCGGTACCCGGATGCCCGCCTCGGTGAACGCGCGCAGCAGGCCCAGCGCCATCTGGTCGTTGGCCGAAAACACCGCCTTGAGCCCGCGCTTGCCCACCAGTGCCCGGCCGGCCTCGTAGCCCGACCGGGGGCTCCAGTCGCCGCGGACCACCGCCGGGACGCGCAAGCCGCGCCCCTCCAGCGTCTCGCGCCAGCCTCGCTCGCGGTCGCGGGCCTCCAGCCAGTCCTCGGGGCCCGCCAGGTGCCAGACCGTCCGGTGGCCCAGGGACAGCAGGTGCTCGGTGACGCGGCGGGCGCCGTCGTACTGGTCGACCGAGATCACCGGGACCGGCGCCGTCTCGCCGCCGCCGACCGCCACCAGGGGGATGTCCGCGGGGGCCGCCTCGAGGGCGCGCCCAGCCGTCACGTGCGGGGCGATCACCACGATCCCCTCCACCGCCTGGCGCCGCAGGCTCTCCACCGCGTCGCCGATCGACGTCCGGCCCGGCCGCGTCACGCTGCAGATCGCCACGCCGTAGCCGGCCTCGCGGGCGGCGTTCTCGATCCCGTAGAGCGTGCTCGCCGGTCCGTAGAGATTGGACTCGAGCGCGACCACGCCGAGCGTGCCGGACCGGCCGGTGACCAGGGCCCGCGCGGCCGTGTTCGGCCGGTAGCCGAGCTTCTGGACGGCGGCCAGGACCCGCTCGCGGGTCTCCGGGCGCACCGGCCCGCTCTCGTTGACCACGCGCGAAACGGTCATGTGCGAGACACCCGCCATCCCGGCGACGTCGGCCAGGCTCGGCTGCCGCGGCCCCGGCAGGGGAGTCCTCGTCTGCTCCCCCGGCTTCGCCCGGTCCACCACCCTGGCCCCCTCCACGTCGTACCGTCTCACCCCCGAGACGGTACCGCCGAACCGACGCTGTCCGGACGCCCCGCGCCGCGTCAGGACCACCCGAACGGACGAGAGAGCGCTTTCACGACCGCCGTGACGCGCTGGGTGCCGTCCGCCCAGCTCGTGGCGGCCGGCTGGGCGGTCAGCACGACCACGACGTACCGGCGGCCGGCGACCAGCCCGCTGGTGTGCAGGGTGCGGTCCGGGTCGCAGCACGACCAGCCCTGGTCGACCGCCCAGTCGGTGGCGGTGACCGCGGCCGGGACGCCGAAGAGCTGCGCGGACCCGTCCGCGCCGTGGCGGGCCGTGCCGTCGAGGGCACGCAGGATGATCTGCCGGGTGGCGACGGGGGCGGCGTCGAGCAGGTACCGGTAGCACCGCGCGATGTCGGCCGCGGTGACCACGGTGCCGCCCCACTGAGCGGGATCGGCGGGCGGGCGGGTCGAAGTCAGGCCGATCCGCGCGGCCCAGCCGGTCACGATCGCGGGGCCGCCCAGTTTCGCCCACAGCCGGCTCGCGATCGCGTCGTCGCTGCGCGACAGCATCTCCGCAACGGCGCCCGCGGGCTCGTCCTGCCGCAGCGCTTCGAGCGCGATGAGCAGCTTGACCAGCGACGCGGCCGGGTAGGGCGCGTCCGGCCGGTGGGCGACGAGGTCGCGGCCGGTCTGGCGGTCGTGGACGAGCACGCTCAGCTTCCCGGGCACCAGGTGTGCGAGCTCGACACCGGTGGGCGGCGCCGGCATCGGAGCCGCGGTCGCCGTCGTGGCCACGCTCGTCGTCAGCGGCGGCGGGACACCGGGCAGAGATCCGGCTTCGGCCGGCCCCGGCGGCCGCACCGCGGCGGCGACCGCCAGCATCGCCACCACCGCGGCGGCGCACGTCCCTGCGAGCACCATCGCGTTCTTCCTGTGCATACCGGGTGTTGTCCGCAAGCCGCCGTGGTGTTCCCGGATTGTGGCGTGCGTCTCATCCGGACGGGTGGCCGGGGACGGGCGCGGCGGGCCGCGACAACCAGTACCGTGACCAGAATCGTCGAACGGCTGGACCGGCCCGACCTCGCCGCACGGGATCCGAAGGAGATCTTCGCGCGGCTCTTCGACGAGTACGCCCCTCCCCTGCGCGGCTACCTCGCGGGCCGGGTGGGCGTGCACGTCGCCGACGACCTCGTGGCGGAGACGTTCGTCGTCGCGCTGCGAAGACGCGCGAGCTACGACCCGGCGAAGGCGCCGATCCGCGGCTGGCTCTACGGCATCGCCACCAACCTGCTGCGCAACCACGTGCGGCAGGAGGTCCGCGGGTTCCGGCTGACCGCGAAGGCGGGGGTCGAAGACCGCCCGGCCGAGAACCACGACACCACGGTCGCCGGCCGGGTCGACGCGGCGGCGCGCCTGCGCGTGCTGGCCGCCGAGCTCGCCGCACTTTCCGAACAGGACCGCGACGTCCTGCTGCTCACGTCCTGGGCCGGTCTCGAACCGGCCGAAGTCGCCGAGGCGCTCGGCGTGCCCGCGAGCACGGTGCGCTCGCGCCTGCACCGCGTGCGCCACCGGCTCCAGGCCCAGCTCGTCCCCACCGAGGAGAACCAGTCATGAACGAGCTCGACGAAACCCTCGAGCTGCTCCACCGCGAAGCCCGCACCGCACCGGCCGACCTGACCGCGGCCCGGGCCCGGCTGCTGGCCGAACTCGACGCCGAGCCGGCCGTCCCGCTGCGCCGGCGCCGGCTCGCGCTGCCGATCGCGGCCGTGGCTGCGGGCGTGGCCGCGGTGACCGTGGTCGTGGTCCAGCAGCGGCCGCCGGCTCCCGGCCCGGCCGCCGCGCCGCCGGCGACCACGGTTGCGACCGCGACGGCCCCGGACGTCCGCCTGCTGTCCGCGGTCCAGGTGCTGACCCGGGCGGCGGACCTGACCGTCGGCGCGACCGACCAGCCCGTCGGCCCGGGGCAGTTCCGGTACGTCGCCGAGCACACGTGGGTGCAACGCGGCGTCCAGACCGGCGACGGCACGGGCTACACGTACCTGTGGGAGCAGGAGATCGACCGCTGGATCCCCGCGAACGAGAACGACGTCTGGCAGGAGACGCGCAAGATCCTGCACACCGGGAAGTTCCTCGGCGGTTCGGTGCCGCAGTCGCAGGCCCCGGAGCCGGAGCTCACGGCAACGGACCAGGGCCAGTGGCAGGGCCGCTGCGGCGACTTCTTCCCGAAGGCCAAGCCGGCCAAGAAGTGCGGCGACGCGACCGACTGGGACAGCCCGGCGTTCTACGCGGCACTGCCCCACGACCCGGCGGCGCTGTACGCGAAGCTGCAGCAGCTGACGAAGGGCCGTGGCTCGACGCCGTCGGCGATGTTCCACTTCGGCATCGAGATCCTCCGCGCGGGCCAGATGCCGGCTGCGCTGCGGGCGCAGTGGTACCGGGCACTGGCGAAGATCCCGGGCATCACGGTCCTGGCCGCATCGACGAACCTGGACGGCCGGACCGGTGTCGCGCTGGGGCTGGACGACCGGCACGAGATCCGGCAGCTCATCATCGACCCGGCGACGGGCGGGTTCATCGGCGAGCGCACGATCGCCGGTGCGGAACCCGAGGAGCCGTGGCTCAAGCCGGGTACGGAACTGGGCGCGAGCGCGATCACGACCGGCGTGGCCGGACGGCTCGGCGAGGTCCCGCCGAAGTAGTGACACGGCTCCCCGGTGGCGTTCGGTGCGTCAGAGGCACCGAACGCCACCTCGGCGCGCTCGGCTCAATCCGCCGCCAGGCGGACGCAGCAGCACCCCGGCCGCGGGTCCAGCCGGGCCCGCAGGCCCTGCTCTCCCATGCCCGCCAGCATTCCTTCGACCAGCCCGAGATTCATCTCGCACACCAGCCGCGTGTGGGCCTCGGCCAGCCGGTGGAACGGGCAGTTCGCCAGCAGCACCTCGCCGTCCTCCGTGCGCGGCTCGAAGCCGTTCTCCTCCAGCGTGCGCACGATGTCGCGCGCCCCCGCGGCCAGCTCCTCCCCCTGCGCGCGGGCGCGTCTCGCCAGAATCTCGCGTGGTGAAGCCCCGGTCTCGTCGGCTTCTTCCACCGCCGCCGCCAGCAGGCGGCCCGCCAGCTCGTACCGGCGCTCGGGCAGCGAAATGCTCACCTGCCGGTCGGACCGCCGGTACAGCTTCGCCGGGCGGCCCGCCCCCGGCCCGCTCCGGCCCGTCCGGCGCTCGTGGCCCACCACCAGGAGCTGCTCCTCCACCAGGCGGTCGAGGTGGAACGCCACCGTCGCGCGGGGCACGCCGAGGGCCTCGGCCACGTCGTCGCGGCTCACCGGCTCCGGGCGGCGGACCACGTACTCGTATAACCGGCGCCGGGTCGGCTCGTCGAGCGCTGCGACCGCGGCCACAGCCTGGGTTTCGTGCATCACCGCATTCTAAAACAAATGACTGTTGACGAAAACCCCTCGGAGCTTCTAACGTCGGTCCGTCTTGATTTTAGAAGGAGGCACCCGTGACCGTCGAACCCGTCCGCGCACCGACCCCGTTGCGGCACCTCGGTGTCGTCCACGACCGCGACACCGTCGACCTGCACGCGGCCGAGCGCGCGGTCGCCGACCTACTGCGGGCCCTCGGCAAGGACCCGTCGTCGGAACACCTCGGCGACACGCCCCGGCGGGTGGCCAACGCCTACGCGGAAATGCTGCAACCGCGCGATTTCCAGCTGACGACCTTCCCCAACGACGAGGGCTACGACGAGCTCGTGCTGGCGAAGAGCATCCCGGTGCAGTCGCTGTGCGAGCACCACCTGCTGCCCTTCCGCGGGGTCGCGCACGTCGGCTACCTGCCCGGCGAGCGGATCCTCGGGCTGTCCAAGCTCGCCCGCGTCGTCGAGATGTTCGCGCGCGACCTGCAGGTGCAGGAGCGGCTGACCAAGCAGGTCGCGGACTGGCTCCAGGAGCACCTGGCCCCCAAGGGCGTCGGTGTCGTGATCGAGGCCGAGCACCTGTGCATGTCGCTGCGCGGGGTGCGGGCGAACGGCGCACTGACCGTGACGTCGTCGCTGCACGGTCTGCTGCGCGAAGAACCCAAGACGCGACAGGAGTTCTTCGCCCTCACCGGCGTGCTCGCCTGATGGACACCTACGTCATCGTCGGCGCCGGGCTCACCGGCGCGGAGGCCGCGGATACCGGTACGCCGAGCGCGGCATCGGGGTGCTGACCGGGCGGCGCACGAGCTGGAACTGGCCGGCGGCGAACGCCTCGGGTACTCGACGACCGCGGCCGCGCGCCACTACGGCAGCCCGGTCACGATCGTCGAGCCCGGACCGGCCCCGCTGCACGCCACGTTCGGGCGGGAGCTGGGCGGGTACTTCGCCGACCTGCACCGCCGCCACGGCGTCGAGCTGCGGTTCGGCACCGGCGTGACGGGCTTCGCGGGCGAATGCGCGGTGTCGGCGGTGCTGACCGGCGGCGGCGCTGGCGATGCTCGGCCGCGCGGTGGTCCACGACGACCTGCCGTATTTTTTCTCCGACCAGGACGACGCCGGGATGGAGTTCACCGGCTGGTTCCCGCCCGGCGGCTACGACCGCGTCGTCACCCGCGGCGACGCCGAGGCGTTCCACAGTGGACGGACCGTCGACCCGGACCGGCTGGCCGACCCGGATCGGACTAGGAGTTCCCGGCGAGCCCCGCCAGGCCGGTGTCGAGCAGCCGCGCCGCGCTGTGCACGTCTTCGGTGACGGCCCGGCGGACCTGGTCCGGAGTGCGCTCGCCGTCGAGATTGCGGTGCAGCGCCGCGGACTGGACACCCCACAGCCCGAGCAGGGCGGTCGCCGAGATCCGGCACAGCGGGTCGTCGGCGGCGCGGCCGGTCCGGGCGGCCAGGGCCTCGGCGGCGACGGCCTCCAGCTGCTCGGTCGTGTCCCGGTGGTGCGCGCGCAGGGCGGGCGTGGACCGGACGAGTGCGGTGAACGCCCGGACCCGGGCGCTCGCCCCGGCCGGGTCCGGCTGGGTGTCCACCCAGGACAGCAGGGCGGCCAGTTCGCCGTCCAGGATGGCCAGCACCGCTTCGACCGGGGTGCGGCCGGGCTCGGCCAGCCCGGCGCGCAGCGCGGCCATCGTGGCTTCGGACCGGTCGAGGATCAGGGCTTCCTTGCTGGGGAAGTGGTTGAAGACGGTCTTCTCCGACACGTCGCAGGCCGCGGCGATCTCGGCGACGCGGACCGCGTCGAAGCCGCGCTCGAGGAACATCGCGGTGGCGGTGTCGGTCAGCTTCCGGCGCAGCTGCCGCTTCTTGCGCTCCCGCAGTCCTTCCGTGCCGGAGGTCTCCCAGTCCACGCTCATGCGCCCACCCTAGGCCGTTGCGCCGATAAGTTCAGTGACTGTAATCATTCAGTGTGAGTACCTTAGTGCAGTACGCGGCGCTGTTCGTCATCGGTGTCCTGGCGGGTGAAGAGCTGATCGTCCGGTACGGCCTCCACCCGGCACTGTCCCGGTTGGACGATCACGCGCACCTGCTGGCCCGCCAGGCCTTGGTGCGCCGCCTGCGGGTGGTGCCGATCGTGATGCTCCCGGCGGCCGCGCTCGCCGTGGCCGCGTTGGTGGTGGTCCCCGGCCCCGGCCTGGGGTTGCGCTGGGCGACGCTGATCGCGATGGCGGCGTTCGTGCTGCTGTCGTTCCTCGGCACGGTGCCGCTCAACATCGAGGTCGACGGCTGGCGGCCGGACGCACCCCCACCGGGCTGGCAGGCGGTGATCCGCCGCTGGGCCCGCATCGACATCTTCCGCTCCACGGCGGCGACCACCGCGTTCCTGTTCGCCGTGCTGGCGGTCGCCCAGGGCCAGGCGAGCTAGTCCTCCCGGCGGTGCCGGCCGCGGCGGACACCCGCCAGGGCGCGGACGCGGGTCGCCAGGTCGCCGCGGCGCTCGCGGCGGGCGTACTCCAGCAACGCCTCCGCCTGGTCGCGCGGCAGCCAGCCGCGGTCCGCGCCCGCCTCCAGGCGCAGCAGGTGGGTCACCAGCTCGCGGGACTCCTCGTCGTGTTCCCCGGCCAGCTCCGCGAAGCGGACGGCCGCCTCGACCTCGCCGTCGCACCAGGCCGTCATCGCCAGGAGCGTGGCCGTGGCCGTCATGATGTCGCCGCGGTGGACACCGCCCTCCGCCGCCAGGTGCTCGGCCAGCTGGAAGCTGCGCGTGCCGACGCCGCCGGCCCCTTCGCGGCGCACCGCGTCCGCGAGTGCCCTGATCTGCCGCGTGACATAGTCCCCGCCCGACAACCCCGCCATGTCGTCCCCTCTGTCGGCGCACGCCACTTCGTGCGTCACCCGACAGGTGTACTCCATCGGTGGCTGGATACGTCGGACGCCCCACCGGTTTCGTCCCATCGGCCGGGAATTCAGCCCGATCGTCCGGGTTCGGCCCGCCGCTGGGACATGTACACCGCCGCCGAGGTGCGCCGCTCGACGCCGAGCTTGTGCAGCACCGACGAGACGTAGTTCTTCACCGTCTTCTCGGCCAGGAACAGCCGCTCGGCGATCTGGCGGTTGGTCAGGCCCTCCGCGACCAGGTCCAGTACCCGCCGCTCCTGCGGGCTGAGCTGCTCGTACCGCGGGTCGGGGGCCGCGACGTCCTCGCCGCGCAGCTTGTTCATCACCGACGCGGTCAGCGTGGCGTCCAGCAGCGAGCCGCCCGCGGCGACCGTGCGGACGGCCTCGACCAGCGACCGCCCGGACACCTGCTTGAGCATGTACCCCGCCGCGCCGGCCATGATCGCGCCGAACAGCGCCTCGTCGTCCGAATAGGACGTCAGCATCAGGCAGGCGGGCGGCGGGTCCACGGTGGACCGGATCTCCCGGCACACCGCCACGCCCTCCCCGTCGGGCAGCCGGACGTCGAGGACGGCCACGTCCGGGCGGGCCTGCGGAATCCGCACCAGCGCTTCGGCTGCCGTTCCCGCCTCCCCGACCACCTCGATGTCGGCTTCGGGCTCGAAGACGGTCTTCAGCCCGGTCCGGACCAGCTCGTGGTCGTCCAGCAGGAACACCGCGATCGTCATCGTCCACTCCCCTGCTCGCCGGTCATCGCCGGCAGCTCCGCCGTCCATTCCAGCCGCGACCCGCCGTCCTCGCCCGCCGCCAGCACGCAGTGGCCGCTCCAGCGGGCCGCCCGCGAGGCGAGGTTGGCCAGGCCGCTGATCCGGCCCGCCTCCGCCGGCGGGCCGGCCCCGTCGTCGCGCACCACCAGCGTCAGCCGCCGGCCGAGCCGGTCCACCGTGACCTCGACCGACGACGACTTCGCGCCGGCGTGGCGGGCGACGTTCGTCAGCGCTTCCCGCAGCGACGCGATCAGGTCGGAACGGACCGCGTCCGGCACCGCGGCGTCCAGCGGCCCGTCGAACCCGACGCGCGGCTCGAAGCCCAGCGCGTCCCGTGCGTCCACGGCCACCCGCAGCAGTTCCGAGCGGAGGCTGCCCTGCGCCTGCGCGGGCGCCTGGAGCGAGAAGATGCTGTTGCGGATCTCCCGGATCGTGCCGTCGAGGTCCTGGGCGAACCCGGCCACGCGCGCGGCGACCCCGGTGTCGGCGATCAGCCTGCTGACCCCCTCCAGCCCGAGCCCGGTCGCGAACAGCCGCTGGATGACCAGGTCGTGCAGGTCGCGGGCGATCCGGTCGCGGTCGGCGAACACCGCCAGCTGCTGGCGCGCCTCCTGCGCCCGCGAGAACTCGACGGCGAGCGCGGCGTGCCCGGCGAAGGTCTCGGCCAGCTGGACGTCGGACTCGGTGAACGGCGAGCGGTCGCGGAACTTCGCGACCACCAGCACCCCGAGCGTCTCCTCGCCGACGATCAGCGGCACCGAGATCGCCGAATCGAGGTCTTTGATCATCGCGGGAATCGGCCCGTCGTGGTCCCGCTGCTGCTCCTGCACGCGCTCGCCGTAGTCCCGCACCACGACCGGGCGCCGGGTGGCGAACGCCATGCCGGTGGCGGTGCCTTCGACGGGCACGGTCATCCCCATCAGCCGGTCGGCGTCCTCCCCCGGCGGCTCGACGACGTCGAACACGAGCCGGCCGGGGCCGTCGGGCCGGGCGATCGCCCCCGCGGTCCCGCCGGCGACGACGCGCGCGCGTTCGGCGACCAGCCGCAGCGTGGCCCGCAGGTCCTGGGCCGAGAGCAGCGCGCGGGTGACGTCGTAGGACGCCTCCAGCCAGCGTTCGCGGCGACGCATCCGGTCGACGAGCAGGGCCTTCTCGACGGCCATCCCGGTGGCCGCGGTGAGCGCGCCGAGCACCTCGCGTTCGCGACGGCCGAACTCGCGCCCCTCACCGGGCTCGACGGCGAGGGTTCCGAAGGTCTCGGTGCCCGCGCGGACCGGCAGCTCGACCGCACCGGGGCCGAGCGCGCCGCGGCCGTAGCCGGCGGACCCGTTTTCGGCCAGGTCCAGCCGCCCGCGCCGGGCGCCGAGCAGCTCGCACGTCGCCGTCACCGCGCGGGTCAGCAGCCCGGGCAGCTCCAGCTCGCGGGCGATACCGCCCACGGCGGCCAGGATCGCCGGCATGCTGAATTCGTCCGCCACGTCCCGTCGACCCCGCTGGTTCCGCCCGAGTCCCGGGCCTGCCCCGGGCCGTCAAGGGTCCCACAGGCCACTGCCCGTGCCGGCCCAATCCGGTTCGTCCATCCGGTGGGTCGATGACGGGCGCTGCTCCGTTACGGCAATCGGGGAATCACTCCGCGTGGCACGCGAGGCGGTGACCGCTGATGGTCTCCGCCGGGACGCGCAGGAACCGGTGGCCGGTGCGAGCGGGCGCCGGGCACGGGCAGGTCAGGTCGACGGCGACGGACTCGGTGGCGCGGCCGAGCAGACTGACGTACCAGCCGGCACCCAGGTCGGCGGCGAACTCGTCGACCTCGAAGGCGACGACGGCGTCCCGCGCGCCGGCGTACAGCGGGCTGCCGGGCGGGACGGCGAACACCACGGCGTCGTCGACGACCGTGAAACGCACCGGACGCACCGCCGGCATCGCCCGGTGGGTGTAGATCACCCGGCCGAGGCTCGCCGTCCGCAGCAAGGCGAGGCACTGCTGCCGGTCCAGCAGCAGCCCGAAGCCCACTTCGTCCACCATCGCGTCCCTGTGTTTCTCCTGTGAAAATCCCCGGCCACCAGCGTGATCGGTTCACCCGGTCCGCCGATAGGGCCGTTCGGCCCGGCCACCCGCGACGGCGGCGGGCAGGCACATCGAGCCGGTCCGGACCAGGGCCGGAAGACCCGGTTCGGGACGGCCGCCCGGCCGGTGTGGCGGCCACGCGGAGTGACTTAGCGTCGTGACCGTCCGTTGCCGATTCAATCGAAAGAGGGGGCGAGGGCCGATGCCGCCGCACTCCGCCGAGGGTGGTTCCCCGCCCACGGCGACGTCCGTCCTCGATCCGGTGCTCGTCCGGGCCGCGATCCAGGGCAACCGCGCCGCGGTGGCCGGGCTGCTGCGGGCGCTGCGGCCGATCGTCTTCCGCTACTGCCTGGGCCGGCTGCGCACCTGGCAGGACGGTTCGTCGGACGCCGAAGACTGCGCCCAGGACGTGCTGCTGGCGATCGTGCGCGCCCTGCCGGAGTACCGCCACGAGCCCGACGGCTTCGTGCCGTTCGTCTTCGGCATCGCCGCGCACAAGGTGTCCGACTTCCACCGCCGCCGGGCGCGCGACCGCACCAGCCCGGTCGCCGAGCTGCCGGCCGGCCGTTCGGACGGCGCGGACCCGACGGGCGAGGAGGTCGAGCGCTCCGCGGCGCTCGACTGGTCGTCCGGGCTGCTCGACACGCTCCCGCCGCGCCAGCGCGAGATCCTGGTGCTGCGGATCATCCTCGGCATGACGGCGGAGGAAACGGCGGCCGCGGTCGGCCTCGGCAGCGCCGGCGCGGTCCGCGTCGCCCAGCACCGCGCCCTCGCGACCCTGCGGCGCAGCCTGCTCGCCCATCGGGAAGCGTCCTGACCCGCGAACCTGCGATCATCGTCCGGTGTCCCCCCTGCTGATCGTGCTCGGCGGCCTGCCCTCGACCGGGAAGACGACCGTCGCCGGGGAACTGGCGCGCCGCACCGGCTTCGCCTTCCTGCGGGTCGACACGATCGAGCAGGCGATCCTGCGCAGCACCCCGCTGGAACCGCCGCTGGGGGCGGTGGGATACGTGGTCGCCCGGGAGGTCGCCGGCGACCTGCTCCGCACGGGCGTCAGCGTGATCGCCGAGTGCGTCAACCCGCTCGCCGTCACCCGCGACGCCTGGAGGGCGACGGGACTCGCCGCCGGGGCCCGGGTCCTCGAAACCGAGCTCGTCTGCTCCGATCCGGCCGAGCACCGCCGCCGGGCGGAGACGCGGGACACCGGCATCCCCGGCCATCGCCCGCCCACCTGGGCGGAGATCGTGGCTCGCGAATACGAGCCGTGGCACCGCGAGCGGCTCGTCGTCGACACCGCCGGGACACCGGTCGGCGACGCCGTCTCCGCCGTCATCGCGGCTTTCGCCGGCCAGGAGTCGTGAATCGGTCGCCGAAAGCGCCATTCCCGCATTTCGCGGCAATTCCCGGCGGCGCCCGCACTGCGGGCATTCGACCGGTCTCACCGAGGGATACGGATGCCGGTTCACTTCGGTTCAAACTTTTTTCCACGAACCTGTCACAGGTAGCGAATCCGCAGGTCAACAGCCTCTTTCGCTACGCAGACGCGATCCCAGCCTGACGGTTCGTAACTGTCGAAAAGAACTTCTTGCCCGGTGTCAAGCGCCCGTGTAGCGTCCATAACGGAACGATAACCAGCCGGTTGACGGCGCGGCCACGGGCAGGTGGGCGCGCACCCACTGATGTCGGGTCAGTGGACCAGCCGGGTTGCGTTCCGGCCGACCCATCCCGCACCCACCCGCAAGAACCCCGCCTGTCCGGGTCGAGCCTGGGCTCGTACCCGTTCAGTGTCGCGCGTTCCCGCCAGCCCGACACCGGAGGATTTCCCCATGTCCCGCACCCAAGGACGGCATCGCCTTTCCCGCCGGACGAAGATCGCGACCGGCGGTCTCGCCCTCGCGATCGCCGTCGGCGGCATCGTCGTCGCGACGACCACCGGCAACACCGGTGAAGCCAGCGCCGACGAAGCGAACCCCGCCTTCTTCGTCGACATCCTGAAGGTGAAGCCGAACCAGTTCGACCCGCGCCCGGTCACCGGCGCGTCGACGGGGACGTTCACCGTCGACTGCGGCCGCAACGAAAACCAGCACTTCAATCCGGACAACTTCATCGCCCAGCCCGGTGTCCGCAACGGCGCCCAGCACCTGCACGACTACGTCGGCAACCTGTCGACGAACGCCGACTCGAACAACAAGAGCCTGGTCAAGGCCGGCACCACCTGCAAGAACGGCGACAAGTCCGCCTACTTCTGGCCCGTGGTCCGGATCGACACCGGCGAAGAGGAGAAGAACGAGCCGGCCAAGAAGCCCGACGGCGACCGGGCGCAGGCCGACCGCGAGGCGAAGACCGTCCAGGTCGCGTGCCCGGACGTCGCCAGCAAGCTGGCCGACATCCCCGACCAGGCGATGGCCGAAGTGGACAGCAACCTCGACCAGCTCGACAACCAGGCCGACGAGGCCAACCAGCGCATCGCCGCGACGCAGGGCCAGGGCGGCCCGGACTTCGTGCGCAACGCCATCCTGAACCCGCTCAAGGACCGCCGCGCCGCGATCATCGACCGGATCGCCATCGCGATCGGGCGGTTCACGCAGAAGCCGGGCGACCTCGGCGGTCTCGCGCCGTGCACGACGAAGCCGGGCAAGGACACCGGAACCCCGACGCCGCCTCCGAGCACCACGGCCGGCGGCGCGCTGCCCGGGCAGGACGAGAACAACGAGCTGCCCGGCAACGACGGCAAGATCCTTCGCCCGCAGAAGGTGCAGCTCACCTTCCGCGGCAGCCCGGTCGGGAAGGTCGTGGCGATGCCGCGCTTCCTTCGCGTGCTCTACGGCGACGCGAAGGTTTCGACCAACGGGCCCGCCAACGCCAAGGCGAGCTGGACCTGCACCGGCTTCGAGAACCGGCTGGTCGACAAGTACCCGATCTGCCCGCAGGGCAGCAAGGTCAAGCGCATCCACACCTTCCCGAGCTGCTGGGACGGCAAGAACACCGACAGCGCCAACCACCGCACGCACATCGTGTTCCCGGACCAGTTCGGCCGGTGCGGCAAGGGGTTCAAGGCGGTGCCGCAGCTGCAGATCTCGCTGACCTACGACATCCCGCGGGACATCCAGCTGAAGAAGCAGTACAAAGTGGACGCTTTCCCGCAGGAGAAGCACAACCCGCTGTCCGACCACGACGACTTCGCCAACGTGATGTCGCAGCGGATCATGAACGGCCTGGTGAACTGCGTGAACCGCGGCCGCACCTGCCGGGCGTGACCCGGAACCGGCGGCGCCCCCCGGGTGGGGGGGGCGCCGGGTTGGCGTGGCGCCGGGCTATGGGGGCCTGGTGA
>NZ_JBSGJD010000163.1:0-22386 GCF_053605405.1 Amycolatopsis sp. NPDC003861 | reverse complement strand
CGTCCTCTTCGTTTTGGGTGTTGGTTGCCCCCCCCCCACCTTTTGGGGGTTTGGGTGGCCTCCCCCCCCCCCAACGCCACATTGGGGCGCTTGAGTGTTGGCCTACGCGGCGGCGAAGTAGGCGTCCAGCGCCTCTTCCCACGACCGCAGCGGAGTCAGCCCCGCCGCCTTCCAGGCAACCGGCGACAGCACCGAGTACGCCGGACGCGCCGCCGGCCGCGGGAACTCCGCCGTCGTGCACGGCTGGACCCGCGCCGGGTCCGCACCCAGGTGCGAGAACACCGCGCGCGCGAATCCGCACCAGCTCACCGAACCCGCGTTCGCGCAGTGCAGGACCCGCTGCGCCGGCCCGTCCCCCGAAGCCGCCCGTGCGGCCAGCTCGAGCAAGCCCGCCGCCAGGTCGGCCGTCCACGTGGGACCGCCCACCTGATCGTCCACAACGGACAACGTCGGCCGCGTAGACTCCAGCGCGGCCATGGTCTTCACGAAGTTCGTGCCGGACCGCCCGTAGAGCCAGCTGGTCCGCACCACCCACGAAGACGCCCCGGAGCCGAGCACCGCGTCCTCGCCCGCCGCCTTCGTGCGGCCGTACGCCGACCGCGGGCCCAGCGGGTCCGAAGGTTCGTACGGCGCCGTACCGTCGCCGGGGAAGACGTAGTCCGTCGACACGTGGATCAGCGGTACCCGGCGGGATGCGCACGCTGCCGCGAGCACGCGCGGGCCGTCCGCGTTCACCGCGAACGCCCGCTCCTCGTCCGTCTCGGCCTTGTCGACCGCCGTGTACGCCGCCGCGTTGATCACCACCGGGGACGAGCCCGCTTCCGCGGCCCGGTCGGCCAGTGCCCCGACCGCGGCCAGGACCTGGCCCGTCACCGTCACGTCCAGCTCGGCCGAACCGGGCGCCAGGACGTCCACCGAAGGGGACGCCAACGCGGCGAGATCGCGGCCGAGCTGCCCGGATCCCCCGGGCACGAGTACCGTCAGTGGCACAGAAAACCCCTACTTCTTCAGCGCGGCCCGCTCGGAGAGGGGCTCCCACCACGCGCGGTTGTCCCGGTACCAGGCCACTGTCCCGGCCAGGCCGTCCTCGAACGAGACGCGCGGAGCGTACCCCAGCTCACTCCCGATCTTCGTGATGTCCACCGAATACCGGCGGTCGTGGCCCTTGCGGTCCTCGACCGGTTCGACGCTGTCCCAGCCCGCGCCGACCGCCTCGAGCAGCTTCTCCGTCAGCGAGCGGTTCGTCAGCTCGGTGCCGCCGCCGATGTTGTAGATCTCGCCCGGGCGGCCGCCGTCGGCGACCAGCTGGATGCCGTGGCAGTGGTCGTCCACGTGCAGCCAGTCACGGACGTTGAGCCCGTCGCCGTAGAGCGGCACCTTCCGGCCGTCGAGCAGGTTCGTCACGAACAGCGGGATGACCTTCTCCGGGAACTGGTACGGACCGTAGTTGTTGGAACACCGGGTGATGCACACCGGCAGCCCGTGGGTGCGGAAGAACGACCGCGCCACCAGATCCGACGACGCCTTCGACGCCGAGTACGGCGAATTCGGCTCCAGCAGGCGGTCTTCGGACCACGAACCGTGCTCGATCGAGCCGTACACCTCGTCGGTGGACACGTGCACGAACTTCGAGACGCCCGCTTCCAGCGCCGCCTGCAGCAGGTTCTGCGTGCCGAGCACGTTCGTCAGCACGAAGTCGGCGGCGCCGAGGATCGAGCGGTCCACATGCGACTCCGCGGCGAAGTGCACGACCAGGTCCACGCCGGTCATCACGTCGGCCACCAGTGCCGTGTCGCAGATGTCGCCGCGGACGAACCGCAGCCGCGGGTCGGCGGCCACGGGGGCCAGGTTGGCCTCGTTGCCCGCGTAGGTGAGCTTGTCCAGCACCACCACCTCGGCGTCGCGCAACGCCGGGTAGGCGCCGGTCAGCACCTGCCGGACGTAGTGCGACCCGATGAAGCCGGCACCACCGGTGACCAGGACCCGCATCTTCCCGCCTTTCCCTCGCGCCCCGGAAGGGGCAATCCGCCCCCAGCCTACGGAGGTCCCACAACACCCTCAGTAGAGTCTCGGTGGAGACACACTGGTGTCCTGGGGGAAGTACGGGGTCACAGGGGAGGAAGCGCGTGACCGAACAGGCTGCGCCGACCATCCCGGCGCGCCGGGGGCGGACCGGCCACGGTGTCGCGGTCTTCGCCCGCCGCGGCGGCAAGGTCGTGGTGTCCCTGCTGTCCGTCGCCATCCTGGCGCTGACCTGGTACGGCTGGAACTACATCGGCGACCCGAACACCGGCCTGACGACCACGAACGTCTTCGCCGACACCGAAGCGCACGCGAAGCCGCTCGACGGCGCGGTCGACATCCTGCTGGTCGGCCAGGACAGCCGCACCGACGCGCAGGGCAACCCGCTGCCCCGCGAGGTGCTGGACATGCTGCACGCCGGCGTCTCCGACGGCGAACTGAACACCGACACGATGATCCTCGTGCACATCCCCCAGAACGGGAAGCAGGCGATCGCGATCTCGTTCCCCCGCGACTCGTGGGTGGAGCTGACCGGCGGCTTCGGCAAGCACAAGCTCAACAGCGCGTTCGTCTACGCGTACACGGACACTTACCGGGCGTTGCAGCGCCAGGGCATGACCGACCTCAAGGAAGCCGACGCGCAGGCGAAGGTCGCAGGGCGGAAGAACCTCATCGCCACGATCGAGAAGTTCATCGGCAAGCCGGGCATGATCGACCGCTACGCCGAGGTCAACCTGGCGAGCTTCTACGAGATCACCAAGTCCATCGGCGGCGTCGAGGTCTGCCTCAAGGGTCCGGTCAAGGAAACGAAGTCCGGCGTCGACCTGCCGGGCGGGCGCCAGACGATCGAAGGCGTGCAGGCGCTCGCCTTCGTCCGCCAGCGCTACGGCCTGCCCAACTACGACCTCGACCGGATCGCGCGGCAGCAGGCGTTCCTGTCCGGGCTGGCCCGCAAGGTGATCTCGACCGACGTGCTGACCAGCCCCGGCAAGATCGCCGACCTGGTGGCGGCGGTGAAGAAGTCCGTGGTGCTGTCCCAGGGCTGGGACCTGACGGAGTTCGCCGAGCAGATGCGCGGCCTGACCGGCGGCCGGATCGAGTTCCACACCATTCCCACGCTGGGCAACGCGACCATCGGCGGCGCCGACGTGCTGCGCGTCGACCCGGCCCAGGTGGCGGCGGAGGTGACGCGGCTGACGTCGGACGGCGACACCCCGGCCACGCCGACGTCGACGCAGCTGGCCGGCGCGCAGGCCGTCACGGTCGAGCTGTTCGACGGCTCGGGTTCGCCGTCGCTGGCCGGCCAGACCCACGCCACGTTGCAGAGCAAGGGCTTCACGCTCGCCGCGGACCAGCGGCTGAGCACCCGCAACGCCACCGTCCTCCGCTACCACCCGGGCGACGACACCGCGCTGGGCCTGGTCAAGCAGGCGCTGGGCACGGCGGCGCAGGCCGAGCCGGACCGGGACGTCCCGGCCGGGCACGTGCGCGTGCTGCTGGGCAAGGACCTGCGGAACTCGGCCGCCGGAGCCGGTGGCGCGCCGACGTCGCCGGCCACGAAGCCGCCGGCGGCCCCGCCCACCCCCGCCGCGCCGCCGATCACGGCGGGCGACGTCCCCTGCGTCAACTAGACTGGGTACGCAGGGTGTTCGGGGGAGGAAAGCTGGCGTGGCAGACGACCAGGAAGAACCGGAGGCGAAAGCCCGACCGGTGACGGAGAGCGACGACTGGAAGCCGTCGCCGTTTCCGCGGCAAGCGCCTGCGCCTTCGCGGGTGCGTCGCGCAGGCCGGGTGACGCGCCGCGTGGCGGTCGGCTTGGTGTCCCTGCTCGCGCTCGGCGCCAGCGGCTACGTCTACGTCACCAAGGACCAGCTGCAGAGCACGGTCCCGACGACCGACGCGCTCACCCCGCGGGCCGGCGAGCCCGCGCCGCCGCCCGCGGACGACGGCGCCGAGGACATCCTGCTCGTCGGCAGCGACGCCCGCACGGACGCGCAGGGCAACGCGCTGCCGCCGCGGGTGCTGCGGCAGCTGCGCACCGAAGCCAACGACGGCGCGGTGAACACCGACACGATGATCCTGCTGCGGGTGCCGAAGAACGGCGGCAAGCCGTCGGCGGTCTCGATCCCGCGCGACACCTGGACGGCCATCCCGGGCCGCGGCGAAGCCAAGATCAACTCGGCGTACGGCGTGGCGAAGGCGCGCGCGGCGCAGGCGATGCGGGGGCAGGGCGAGCGCGACCAGGCGAAGATCGAACGCGACTCCGACACCGAAGGCCGCCGCGTGCTGGTGCAGGCGCTGCAGGACCTGACGCAGGTGCGGATCGACCACTACGCCGAGATCAACCTGCTGGGGTTCTACCTGATGACCGAGGCGCTCGGCGGCGTCAAGGTGTGCCTGAACCACGCGACCGAGGACAAGGACTCGGGCGCGAACTTCCGCCGCGGCGAGCAGACGGTCTCGGGCGGCGAGGCGCTGTCGTTCGTCCGGCAGCGCAAGAACCTGCCGCGCGGCGACCTGGACCGGATCGTGCGGCAGCAGGCGTTCCTGTCGTCGGCGCTGCACCAGCTGCTGTCGGCGGGCACGCTGACCAGCCCCGGCATGCTGAACGACCTGATGGACGCGGTCCACCGGTCGCTGACCCTGGATCCGGGCCTCGACCTGCTGCAGTTCGCGCAGCAGGCGAAGGGGATCGCGTCGGGCGACCTGACGTTCGCGACCATCCCGGTGGTGACGGCGAACGGCCGCAGCGCGGACGGGCAGAGCATCGTCCAGATCGACCTGAAGGCGGTCCGCGAGTTCGTGGCGGGCCTGGCGGGCCGTCCCGCCCCGGCCGCGGCGGCCCAGGCCCCGGCGGGCGGCGGTTCCGGTGGCGGCTCGGGCAGCGGCGCCGCCCCCGCCGCGGCGCCGCTGCTCGAGGCCTCCCCCGGAGTCACCTGCGTCAACTGAAGTCGGCGCGGTGCTCCTCCACCCACTGACGGAACGTCCGCGGCGCGTGGCCGGTCACCGCGCGGACCACGTCCGTCACCACCGACGGCTCCCGCACTGTCCGCTCCATCGCGCGCAGGACCTCCGGCGGCACCTCGGGCGGCCAGCCGAGCGCCGTCATCCGCTCGGCGGCCTGCTCCGGCGTCAGCTCCTCGACCCGCAGCGGCCGGCCGAGGACGTCCGCCAGCACCGCCGCCTGCTCGCGGAAGCTGATCGGCTCCGGCCCGCTCAGCTGCAGCGCCTGCCCCGCGTGCGAGCCGTCGGCGAGGATCTTGGCCGCCACTTCGCCGATGTCCCGCTCGTGGATCGCGCCGGCCCGCGAGTCCGGGTACGGCGTGCGGACGACGCCGTCCGCGATGTCCCGGCGCCAGCCCAGGGCGTTCGTCGCGAAGGAGCCCGGGTTGAGGAGTGTCTCGGCGAACGGCGCGGCGATGAGCGCCTCCTCCACCACGCGGTGCAGGCGCGCGATGCGGCTCTGCGCCGACCGCGGCTCGAGCGTCGCCCCGGAGGACAGCAGCACGACGTGCCGCACGCCGGCCGCCTCGGCCGCCTTCACGAACCCTTCGACGCCCTGCGGGCGGACGTAGAGGAAGACCGCGGAGACGCCGTCGAGCGCGGGCTCCAGCGTCGAGGCGTCCTCCAGGTCGGCGCTCACCTTCGCGACGCCGTCCGGCACGTCGAGCTTCGCGGCGTCACGGCTCGCCGCGCGGACGTCCTGACCTGCGGCGACGAGCGCGTCGACCACCGTGCGCCCGACGTGTCCGGTGGCCCCGGTGACGAGAATCGTCATGCTGTCCCCCAGTTTCCGAGATAACTTTGCTTTCAAAGCAAACGTACTGAGGACGATCAGCCGGTGTCAACCGGCGCGGCGCGCGGTCCGCGCTTTAGCCTTGTCCCCATGAGCCTGACCGACGAGCTGCTGCGCCCGCTGCCGGCCGCCCAACCGTTGATCACCCACTACGACGACCAGCTGGGCAGCCGCGTCGAGCTGTCCGTGGCGACCACCGCGAACTGGGCGGCGAAGACGGCCAACTGGCTGACCGAGGAGTTCGACGTCGAGCCGGGCGACGCCGTGGCGGTGCAGCTCCCGGCGCACTGGCAGACCGTCGGCGTGCTGCTCGGGGCGTGGTGGTGCGGGGCCCGCGTGGTGGCCGAAGGCGCGGGTGCGCGGGTGGCGTTCGTCGGGCCGGACGACCCGGAGCCGACCGGCGCGGCGGCCACCGCCGTCGTGACGCTCGACCCGATGGGCCGCGGCCTCGCCGAGCCGCCCGGCGGCGGCGCGTTCGACTACCTGAGCGAGGCGCGGCTGGCCGGCGACCAGTACCGCCCGCTGGTCCCGATCCCCGGCGGCACGGCCGCGCTCTTCGAGTCCACTGTGGACGAGGTGCTGGCCGAAGCCAGGGCCCGCGCGGCGAAACTCGGCCTCACCGCCGGCGACCGGGTGCTGTCCACCCGGGACTGGACCGAGCCGGAGGGCATCCTCGACGGCCTGCTCGTCCCCCTGGCCGCGGGCGTCCACCTGGTCCACATCAGCAACGCGGACCCGGCGAAGCTGGCCGCCCGCCGCGAGGCGGAACGCACCACGGCGGACCTCCCCGCCTGACACAGTCCACCCCGGCCTCGTGAGTGGTAAGGCGGGTTAGAACCCGCCTTACCACTCACGACAAGCGCGGCAGACCGGGGAATCAGGCGTTCTGCAGCTCGCCCGCTTCGACGTCGCGGCGGGCGCGCTTGCGGCCCCACAGCAGGTGGTCGAGCGAGATCCGGCCGCCGTTGAAGCCGAGGGCGAGCCCGGCGAGCGCGAGCACCAAGACCAGTTCGTAGCCGCCCTGGCCGGTCAGGCCGTTGTCGATGTGCACCGAGAGCAGCGCGCCGACCGAGATCACGACGTAGCCGATGCCGACGAGCGGCAGCAGGAAGCCCACGATGAAGGCGACCGAGCCGAGGATCTCGACGGTCATCGCGAAGACCGCGGCGGCCGTCGGCAGCGGGATGCCCGACATCTCGAAGAACTTCGCCGTGCCGTCGATGCCGTTGTTCCACTTCTGGAGCCCGTGCGCGAGGAAGACGACCGCGACGCCGATCCTCCCCAGCAACAGGGCCACGTCCTTGAATCGTCCGAACATCGGTTTCAGCTCCCGGGTAGGTGAAAATTCAACTGACCCGACCCAAAGTAGGGCACCGAGCACCCGGACCCGAAGCTCCGGACGGTGATCGACAGGAAACCGACAGGCACTTCCTCAGCGCTTGTGCGCCCAGGCGGCACCGAAGCAGTACGCGCCGAACGCGGCGAGGCCGAGCGCCACGACGGTGAGCAGAACCGGGCCGAACGGCTGGGCGGCGAGGGTCTTGAGGGCCGCGTCCAGCCCGCCGGCCTTGTTCGGGTCGGCCTGGAAACCGGCGATGGCCAGCAGGATCGCGACGACGGCCAGGACGAGACCCTTCGCCAGGTAGCCGGTGGTGCCGACCCAGCCGATCCAGCGCTTGGTCTTGCCCGGCAGCTCGGTCGTGTTCAGGTCCTCGAGGAACTTCTTCTTCGCGCCCTTGACGCCGGCAGCGATGGCGACCCCCAGCACGCACGCGGCGGCGATCACGACCAGCGCCGGCCCGGCCGGCAGCTGGAGCAGCTTGGCGGTGAACTCCTGCTGGTTCTGGTTGCTGGACCCACCGCCCCCGCTGCCGGTGGCGATGCGGATGGCGCTGATGCCCAGCGCGATCACGACGACACCGCGCGCGGCCGCGCCGATCCGCTTGCGCGTCCGCTTGCCGCCGCTGACCCACTCGTACCCGGTGGCGGCCATCATGAACTGCCAGAGCCCGAACAGGATCAGGCCGACGGCGACGATCCAGAGCAGGACCTGCCCGAACGCCGTCGAGCCGATCTGTTGCAGGGCGCCCTTTTGGTCGGCCTGCTCGCTGTCGCCGAAGGCGACCTGCAGGGCGAGGTAGGCGATGACAAGGTGCACGACGCCGTAGCACGCCATGCCGGCGCGGCCGAGCAGTTGCGCGGCGTCGCTCTTCTCGCCTCGTTCGGCGGTGGCCTCTGTCCGGTTCATGCCTGCTGTAGTACCCACGCCCGACCCCGTTCCGCTCGGCCAAGCGGCCTAATCACTTGCTGTGCCTGGGACGATCCGCTCATGGACAACCCGCTGCTCGGCTACTGGTCGGAACAGGAGGTCTACCCGAACGACCCCGAGTACTCGGACCTGGGCTTCCGCCCGGACGGCTCGGGCTGGATGTACTGGGCGAGCTGGAGCACGGAATTCCTCGTCCATCGGTTCCGCTGGCACGTCCCGGCCCCGGGCCGGCTGACCGCCCGGCTGCACCTGACCGTCGGCGGCGAATGGTCGGTGGCCGACGGGCAGGTCACGCACCAGGTCGAGTACCGGGAGGAAGCCGACACGGTCGTCGAGCTCGGCTGGGCGATCGCACCGGACTCGGAGCTGACCTTGGACCGCCCGCTGGCCGACCTGTGCGGCACGCGGTTCCGGCCGGTCGCGGCGGGTGGCACCGATCCGACGGCGGCTTAGGCCGGGCGGCGCCGCACCTCGTCGAGGCCGGCCCAGCCGCCGTTGACCGCCAGCAGCGTGAGGACCTGTTCCGCCTGCTCGGCGAACCGGGCGAGGTCCTCGTGCAGCAGGGCCGCGCGTTCACCGTCGAGCTGGTCGAAGTCGTCGAACCACAGCGAAATCGCCGAGCCCGCGGTGACGGCGAGGCCCTGCGTCAGGCTCAGGAACCCGGGCGACGGCTCATCGGCGGCCGCGCGGTAGGCGGTCTCGATCTCGTCGCACGCGGCGAGCAGGTCACGCAGCTGGCGGACGGCGCCGGCCGGGGTCCCGTCCCAGGCGGCGGTCGGCCAGGCGCGATCGGACAGCTCGAGCCACAGCCGCCAGCCGGCGACCAGCTCGGCTTCGTCGTGGGGCGTCCAGGACGCCGGAACCGGCCAGTACATGCTTCGAGAGTGACACCGCCGGAGCGCAAATCCGCCTCGGCGGTGGGTTATGTCTCATGTGGCGAAACTCAGCCGATGACGGGCGGCACGAAGACACACGGCGGCGTTTTCGCGTGCGCGGGATCGAGCGCGTTCAGCACCAGCCCCTGCGCGACGGGGTCGTAGGTGATGCCGAGGTGGTCGGTGAAGTCGAGCCCGCAGACGTCCTGCAGCAGGATGTTCCGCACGTTCGGCGCGGGAGCGAGGAAAGCGCTGCGGTACGGCGTCACGACGTCGTCGTAGCGGGTCTGGATGACGGTGTACCGGATGCCGGGCACGGTTTCCCCGCCGGCGTTGAGGTCGGTGAGGAAGTCCGAGCCGACGGCCTGGTCGTTGCAGGCCTGGCAGACGGCCCCGAGCGCGGCCGGGACCCCGGGGATCATCTCGAGGGTGCTCAGCAGCCCGAAGAGATCGGTCCCGTGGTTGGACGGCGACAGCCCGACGAGCCGGCTGATCTTGTCCGCGCCCCCGAGGTACTTGATCCAGTACCGGATGTTCATCCCGCCCTGCGAGTGCCCGACGACGTCGAGCTTCGCGGCCCCGGTGGCGGCGAGGATCCGTTCCCCGAAGGCGGCAAGCGCTTTCGCGGTGTCGGCGACGGGCCCGACGGTCTGCAGGAAGGAGCCGGGGGCGCCCCCGAAGTTCCCGGCGAAGACGCAGTACCCGGCGTCGGCGAGCTTCTGCGAGAGGTTCGCCCAGTTTTCGTAGGCGTTGGCGGTGGTCCCGTTGGAGAGGAGAACGGGGTTGGGGTGCTGCGCGCTCGGTTTGCAGTTCCAGTCGTTCGCCCCGGGAGGAGCGATGGTGGGCGCCCCGAGCGAGTAGACGGCGGCGGTGAGGATGGTGGGCTGCACGGGCCCGGTCGGTTCTCGTTCGGCCGCTTGAGCGGTCCCGGCCCCCAGTGCGAGTGCCGCCACCGCGGCGACGACCGTCGTGAGCCACCTGCGCGTCGTTGCGCCCATCCGCTTCACCTCTCTGTGAACCGATGGTGACCCGCGTCACCGCAGGTTCAACGCGCGAGTAACTTGTTCGGACCTCCCCCTAGTGGGTCATTTTCCGTCGATCGCGAGCGCGCCTTGGAAGTAGCCGGCGAGCTTCTCGACGGCGGGGTCGACGTACTCCTTCTTGTCGTAGAGGTCGACGTGGCTCGCGCCCTCGATCCAGTGGAGCTCCTTGGGGCCGGTGGCGCGCTGGTGGACGTCGACGGCCATCCAGGAGGTGACGGCCCGGCTGCCGACGATCTGGAGCAGCGGGCGCGGGGCGATCAGCGGAACGGCGTGGAAGGCGTCGAAGGAGGCCAGCTTGTCGACGCTCGGCCAGGCGAGGGCCTTCGTGGACCGTTCGTGCTCGCCGCGCGGGGTGCAGTAGTACTCGAAACCCTCGACACCGTGCTCACCGCCGAGCGCACCGGCCTGTTCGGCGGTCTCGGGGAACATGGTCAGGACGCCGGGGTCGTCCCCCCGCGCGGCGGCGGTGCGGGCCTGGGCGGCGAGGTCGAGCAGGCCCTGGAAGACGGCCGGATCCTGGGTGCCGTCGGCACCGAACCGGAACTGGCGGGCGACGTCGACCCCGCTGACGGTGGCGACGGCCTTGACGCGGTGGTCACCCCCGGCCGCGGCGAGCGAGTAGCCCCCGGAGGCGCAGATGCCGAGCAGCCCGACGCGGTCGGCGTCGACCTCCGCCCGGGTGGCGAGGAAGGAGACGGCGGCCTTGAAGTCCTCCACCCGCTGGGCGGGGTCTTCGAGCCCGCGGGGCAGGCCGCCGGACTCGCCCTGGTAGGCGGCGTCGAAGGCGAGGGTGACGAAGCCGCGTTCGGCCATCAGCCGCGCGTAGGTGCCGGCGGTCTGCTCCTTGACCCCGGTCCCGGGGTGCCCGACGACGAGGGCGGGCCACGGCCCGGCGGCCGGCGTGTCCGGGGTGTGGAGGTGGGCGGCGAGCGTGATGCCGGCGCTGTCGAAAGTGACGGTGGTCCTGGCCATCGGGGGTGTTCTCCTCGAGACGTGGTGGTCGTTGCTCCACCACAGTCCGTCGGTTCCGCCCCGGGCGGGAGAGCGGGTTCCTGCCTGGGAAAGACCTTGCCCCCCTTCGAGCGCGGCGGCGCGGGGACACTGGAGGCATGACACCGGACTCCGGCCCCCGGGCGCTGGGCGCGTTCCTCAAGGCCCGCCGCGCCCAGCTGACCCCGCGGGACTGCGGCCTCCCGGACCGGGCGGCGGGCCGCCGGGTCACCGGCCTGCGCCGCGAAGAGGTCGCCGGACTGGCGGCGATCAGCGTGGACTACTACACGCGCCTGGAGCAGGGCCGCGTCCGGGCCTCGGCACCGGTGCTGATCACCCTGGCGAGGGCGTTGCGCCTGGACGAAGACCAGCAGCGCTACCTGTACGAACTGGCCGGCCGCGCCGACGCCCTCCCCCGCAGGCGCCGGCCCGCCCAGCGGGTGCGTCCGGCCATGGGCCGGCTCCTGGCCCAGCTCACCGGAACCCCGGCGCTGGTGCTCGGCCGGCGCCTGGACATCCTGGCCTGGAACCCGGCGGCCACGGCCCTCTTCACCGACTTCGCGGCGATTCCCTCGCACCAGCGCAATTACCTGCGCTTGCTGTTCACGAACCCGGCGGTCCGCGAGCTCCACGAGAACTGGCAGCACGACGCCCGCGAGGCGGTGGCGGCCCTCCGCATGGAGGCGGCGGCGGACACGAGTGATCCGGAGCTGTCCCGCCTGGTCGGCGACCTCTCGATCGCCGACCCCGACTTCCGCACGTGGTGGGCGGAACACCACGTCAACAACGCGAGCTACGGAACCAAGCACTACCGCCACAGCCTGGTCGGCAGCCTGACACTGGACTGCGACACCTGGGCCAGCCCGGACGGTTCGGGCCAGCGCCTGATGGTCCTGACGGCAGAGCCGGGCACGCCGTCCCACGACGCGCTGTCGATCCTGACAGCCTGGGAGAGCGAACCGAACCGCACCGGGTGAGCCGGCATCAGCCCCTGAGGAGCGACGCGCCACCCTCGCGAAAACCATTGGTGACCGACTTGCTCCGCTGATGTACTGATGGCCGCCGTGAGTCCGCCGCGTGACGGAGGTAGTGGTCGTGAGTGGCTACAACGCGCTGGCCGAGGTGTACGAGTGGCTCATCTCGGAGGCAAAGCTGGCTCCGGCCGAATTCGCTGCGTCGTTCGACGACGTCCTCGGCCTTCTGCCGCCGAACGCTCACGTCCTCGATTGTTCGTGCGGGACCGGACAGCTGGCGGTCGGCCTCGCCGGTCTCGGAATGCACGTCGTCGCAACCGACGCCAGCGAAGCGATGGTTCGTCGGACTGCGGAGTTGTCCGGCGAGTTCAATGCCTCTGTCCGGACAGTGCGGGCGGACTGGCAGGAGTTGCCCGACCATTTCGACGACGACACCTTCGACATGGTGTTCTGCGTCGGCAACTCGCTGCACCACGCCGAGGGCACCCGAGGCAGAGTGGCCGCGCTGGAGTCGATGGCACGGCTTCTGCACCGGGGCGGGCGCTTGGTGCTCACCTCCCGCACGTGGGAACTCGTGAGGGCCCGGGGTTCCCGGCTGGACATCGGTGACCGGCTCGTCCGCCGGAACGGTCGCAATGCCGTCGTGGTCTACCGCTGGGACATTGCGCCGAACTGGGAGGACGAGCACCACATCGAGATCGCGATCGCGCAAGTGGACCCGGCCGGGTCGGTTCTCGCCCGCTCGGAACTGCTGTCGAGCTGGCCCTACCGGTACGAAGACCTCGAAGCCGAGTTGCACCGGGTCGGACTCCGGACGGAACTGAGCACGTTCGATCCCGAGGCCGAGAACTACACGGTGGTGGCGAGCAAGGCCTAGCCAACGGGCCTCAATCCGTGACCGGGGCCGAGGCAGATCTTCGACACAGTGTTCGGGCGGCCTGCTGGACCGCCAGGACCGCCCGAACTACCGGGTCAAGATCAATCTAACCCTTGAGCAGGGCGCGGGCCATGACGACCTTCTGGATCTGGTTGGTGCCTTCGTAGATCTGCGTGATCTTGGCGTCGCGCATCATGCGCTCCACCGGGAAGTCGCGGGTGTAGCCGGCGCCGCCGAAGAGCTGGACGGCGTCCGTGGTCACCTCCATCGCGATGTCCGACGCGTACGTCTTCGCCGCGGACGCCATGAAGCCGGCGCGCTTGTCGCCGCGCTCGGAGGCCGCCGCCGAGGCGTACACCAGGTGGCGGGCCGCCTCGATCTTGGTCCCCATGTCGGCCAGCATGAACTGGACGCCCTGGAACTCCGCGATCGCCTTGCCGAACTGCTTGCGGTCCTTGACGTACGCCACCGCCGCGTCCAGGGCGCCCTGCGCGATGCCCAGCGCCTGCGCGCCGATCGTCGGACGGGTGTGGTCGAGGGTGCGCAGCGCGGTCTTCAAGCCGGTGCCGGGCTCGCCGATGATGCGGTCGGCCGGGATCGTGCAGTTCTCGAAGTAGATCTCCCGCGTCGGCGAGCCCTTGATGCCGAGCTTCTTCTCCTTCGGCCCCACCGAGAAGCCCGGGTCGTCCTTGTGCACGACGAACGCCGAAATGCCGTTGGCCTTCTTCTCGGCGTCCGGGTCGGTCACGGCCATCACGGTGTACCACGACGACTCACCGGCGTTGGTGATCCAGCACTTGGTGCCGTTGAGCACCCAGTGGTCACCGTCGAGCCGGGCCCGCGCCCGCATGGAGGCGGTGTCGGAACCGGCCTCACGCTCCGACAGCGCGTACGAAGCCGACGCCTCCCCCGACGCGATCGAGGGCAGCACGAGCTTCTTCAGCTCCTCCGAAGCCGACAGGATGATCGGCTGGGTACCGAGCTTGTTGACCGCCGGGATGAGCGACGCCGAAGCGTCGACCCGCGCGACCTCTTCGATCACGATGCAGGCACCGACCGCGTCCGCACCCTGCCCGTCGTACTCCTCACCGATGTGCACGGCGTTGAAACCCGACTTGACCAGCGCGTTGTACGCCTCGATCGGGTAGCGCTCGTTCTCGTCGACCTCCGCCGCGTACGGCGCGATCTCCTTCTCGGCCAGGGCCCGGACCGCGGCCCGCAGCTCCTCGTGCTCCTCGGCAAGCTGGTACAGGCCGTCGGTCACTTCCGGTCACCTTCTCTACGACGTCGGGAGGGATCTGTCGATGTTAGCGCTCGTTCACCTACGTCGTCCTTGTGGCGTTGACCGCACCGTTCGTATGGTCGGGTGATGCCGATCACCGCGCCGACGACGCCGCCCGGTCTGCCCGCCTCCCTCGAGTACCCCGAAGTCCCCGTCGGTTCGATCCTGGCGGCGGGTGCCGCGCGCTGGGGCGACCGGACGGCCTTCGCCCACGACGGCCGCAGTCTCTCCTTCACCGAGACCCACCGGGCCGCCTGCCGGTTCGCCAACGCCCTGCGCGAACGCGGCATCGGCCGCGGCGACGTCGTGGCGCTGCACCTGCCGAACTGCCTGGCCTTCCCGGTCGCCTATTACGGCACGCTCCTGGCCGGGGCCACCTTCAGTCCGGCGAACCCGCTGCTCCCGCCGGACGACCTCGCTTTCCAGCTCGCCGACTGCGAGGCCGCGGCCGTGGTGACGTTCGGCCCGGTCGCGGGCACGCTGGCGAGCGTCGCCGACCGGATCGCGGCGCGGTTCACCGTGGTCGTCCAGCCCGGCGGCGACCTGCCCGAGGGCGCCATCGAGTTCGAGGCGTTCCACGCCGCCCAGCCGGAGACTCCCCCGGCCGTCGACCTCGACCTCGACGAGGACCTCGCCCACCTCGCCTACACGGGTGGCACCACCGGCCGGTCCAAGGGCGTGCGGCTGTCGCACCGCAACGTCGTGGTCAACACGCTCCAGCACGCCTGCTGGGGCACCGGCTCGGTCCCGGCGCTCGACGCGCACGGCGACGTCACGCTCGACCAGGTCGGCAGCGAGGACGAGTGGCCGTCGCGCCTGGGCACCGGCGTCGCGATCAACCTGACGCCGTGGTTCCACGCGATGGGCATCATCGGCGGCCTCAACGCGGCGGTGATCGCGGGCACGACGATGGTCCTGCACACACGCTTCGACCCGGCGGCGTACGTCGCCGACGCCGAACGGCTCCGCATCACCGGCATCGGCGGCGCACCGGCGCTGTTCGCGGCCCTGCTCGCGACGCCGTCGTTCCACACCGCCGACCTCTCGTCGGTCCGCTCGATCGGGTCGGGCGCGGCGCCGATGAACCACGCGATGATCAACGCCCTGCGCGAGCGGTTCCCGGGCGTGGTGGTCACCGAGGGCTACGGCCTCACCGAGGCGACGATGGGCGCGGTGATCTCGCCGACGTACCGTTCGGGCACGCGCAAGGTCGGCTCGGTCGGCGTGCCGATCTTCGACACGCAGGTCAAGATCGTCCCGCCCGAGGGCGGCGAAGACCCGCTGCCCGTCGGCGAGCGGGGCGAGGTCTGCCTGCGCGGTCCGCAGATCATGCTCGGCTACCGCAACCGCCCGGAGGAGACGGCGGCGGCCCTGGTGGACGGCTGGCTGCACACGGGCGACATCGGCATCCTCGACGACGACGGCTACCTGTCCATTGTGGACCGCAAGAAGGACATGCTGCTGTACAAGGGGTACAACGTCTTCCCCCGCGAGCTCGAGGAGCTGCTCGTCACCATGCCCGGCGTCGCGGCGGCCGCGGTGGTCGGCCGGCCGGACCCGGAGGTCGGCGAGCTGCCGGTGGCGTTCGTGGTGCCGCGCGAATCGCTGGACGCGGACGCGCTGATGGCCGCGGTCAACGAGAAGGTGCTGCCGTACAAGCGGCTCCGCGAGGTGCACGTGGTGACGCAGATCCCGGTGTCCGCGGCGGGGAAGGTGCTCAAGCGCGAGCTGAGGCAGCAGCTCGTCGGCGACCTGGACGGCTGACCGCGGCGCGGGCCGGCCGGGGACGCGCATGGTCCGGCCGGCGCCGTGTACGGTCCGGCCGGGCGACGCGCCCAGGCCAACCGGCGACGCGCGGGCCGGCCGGGGACGCGCCCGGGCCGGCTCGCGCTCCGGCGAGCCCGGCTAGTGGCCGGTTTTCTCGCGCAGGGCCGCGTCCTTGTCCAGCACCAGTTTCTCGAGGTCCGCCTGGAACTTCGTCATCTTCGCGCGCAGGCCTTCGTCGGACGCCGCCAGGATGCGCACCGCCAGAAGACCGGCGTTGCGGGCGCCGCCCACCGAGACCGTGGCCACCGGGACACCCGCCGGCATCTGGACGATCGACAGCAGGGAGTCCAGGCCGTCCAGGTACTTCAGCGGGACCGGGACGCCGATCACCGGCAGCACGGTCGCCGAGGCCACCATGCCCGGCAGGTGGGCCGCGCCGCCCGCGCCCGCGATGATCACGCGCAGACCGCGCGAAGCCGCCGACGTCGCGTAGTCCAGCATGCGCTGCGGTGTCCGGTGCGCCGAGTAGACGCCGACCTCGTACTCGACGCCGAACTCGTCCAGCGCCGCGCCCGCCGCCTCCAGCGTCGGCCAGTCCGAGTCGCTGCCCATGATCACGCCCACCTGCGGCGCCATACCGACCTCTCCCGTCAGTGGATTTCGTAGCCGTCGAGCCAGACGGCGTGGGACAGCCAGTGCGCCGACAGCAGCGCGCGGTTGCGCAGGTCCTCCATGCGCTCGCCGGTGAAGTTCACGTGCCCGAGCTTGCGGCCCGGCCGCTCCTGCTTGCCGTACAGGTGCACCCGCGCCTCCGGGTACCGCGCGAACAGGTGGTGCAGCCGCTCGTCCGGCCCCATCCCGGGCAGCTCCGGCGCACCCAGGACGTTCGCCATCACGCACGCGGGCGCGATCAGGTCCGTCCGGCCCAGCGGGTAGTCGAGCACCGCCCGCAGGTGCTGCTCGAACTGGGACGTGCGCGAGCCGTCCATGGTCCAGTGCCCGGAGTTGTGCGGGCGCATCGCCAGCTCGTTCACCAGCAGCCCGGTGTCGGTCTCGAACAGCTCGACCGCGAGCAGCCCGGTGACGTCCAGCGTCGACGCGATCCGCAGCGCCAGGTCCTGGGCCTCGTGCACCCGCGAGTCGTCGAGCCCCGGCGCCGGGGCGAGGACCTCGGTGTTGATGCCGCCGGTCTGCACCGTCTCGACCACCGGGTACGCCGCACCCTGGCCGAAGGGCGAGCGGGCGACGAGCGCGGACAGCTCCCGCCGCATCGCCACCTTCGCCTCGACCAGCAGCGCGGTGCCCGCGGCCAGCAGCTCCGGCACGGTCTCGCGCGCGTGCTGCGCGGTGTCGAGCATCCAGACACCGCGGCCGTCGTACCCGCCGGTCGCCGCCTTGAGCACCACCGGCCAGCCGTGTTCGGCGCCGAACGCCACCACGTCGTCCACAGAGGACACCTCGGCGAACGCCGGGCCCGGCACGCCGAGGCCGGCCATCATCTCGCGCATCACGAGCTTGTTCTGCGCGAACCCCAGCGCGCTCGCCGCGGGCCGGATGACGTGCCCCTCCATCGCGAGCGTCAGCAGGTGCTCACCCGGCACGTGCTCGTGGTCGAAGGTGAGCACGTCGACCGACGCCGCGAACTTCCGCAGCGCGTCGAGGTCGGTGTGGTGGCCGATGGTGACGTCGCCGGCGACGAGCCCCGCGGCTTCGTTCTCCCCCGCGGCGAGCACGCGCAGGGACTGGCCGAGGGAGATCGCCGCCTGGTGGGTCATCCGGGCGAGCTGGCCGCCGCCCACCATGCCCACGACGGGCAGACCGGTGTGTTTGTCCATAGCGCCGATCAGCCTAAACGGTGACGAGGCGGGTCGACCGCCGGACCAGGCGAAGCTCACGCGCGGCCAGCCCGAGGATCCCCGCCGCCGCCGCGAGGACGTAGCCGTTGCCGAGGATCGACCAGCCCAGGCCCCAGCCGAACTCGGAATCCCCGCCGTTGGGCACGAGCATCACGACCTGCGAGACGAACAGCGCCGTGACCGCCGCCGCGGCCCACCACCGCGCCTTCACCAGCAGGAGCGTGATCAACGGCACGCACCACACCCAGTGGTGCGACCACGACACGGGCGACAGCAACAGCCCGTAGAACGCCGTCACGAGCAACGCGGCCGCCTCCTCGCCACGCCGGTGCAGCCGCACGACGAGCCACACCGCCGGCACGGCGAGCACCGCCGCCACCCCGACCGCCACCGCCAGCGACCAGGGCGCCAGCGCGGAGGCCCGGTTGACCAGCCCGTTGAGCGACTGGTTGAAGATCCAGTGCACCGACCCGACCCGGCTCGGGTCGGTCGCCGAATCCCGCCAGAACCGCACCGCGTCGGCCGGGATGATCGCGAACATCACCGCTTCGAGCGCCGCGAACGTGGCCAGGGCCCGCAGCCCGTCCTTCCACCGGCCCGTGAAGAACAGGTGCGGCACGAAGATCAGCGGGGTCAGCTTGATCGCCGCTGCCACGCCGATCAGCACGCCCGCCCAGCGCCGGCCCGAGGCACGCTTTCCCGCCGAGGGCCCATCAGCACTGCCTCGCGCCGACAGGACCAGGACGTCCAGCACCACGAACGCCATCAGTATCAAGTTGATCTGGCCCAGGAACAGCGTCTTCCACACCGGTTCCAGCGCCAGCGCGATGGCCGTTCCCGCCGGCAGGGCCCACCGGCTTCTTCCCAGAAGCGACGAGCCCCCCGGCGGCGACGAAACCACCGTGATGACGACCATAAGACCGACCACCGACAAAACCGCGATCACGCCCCAGACCAGCCCGGACGGCACCAGGGCGAGCGGCAGGAAGAGCGGCGCTGCGGCCGGGGTGTAGGTGAACGGCAGGCGCACCCAGTCCGGCAGCGCGGTCAGCACGTCCCGCGTGTAGAGCGGGTCGCCGTGCAGCAACGTCAACGCCCCCGCGCGGTACACGGCGCTGTCCGCGCCCAGGTGCCAGCCGGCCAGCCAGCCGACCACCCCGAAGGCCAGGACGAGTAGCGCGAGAACCCCGGCGAGGACGCGGCCGGTGCGCGCCTCAGACCCCGGCGGGGACGTCGGCATCCGCGGCCGCCTTCTTCCGCGCCCGCCGCAGCAGCCCCCAGCGCAGGACGAGCGCGAAGGCCAGCACGACCGGCATCAGGATATACGCGTCACCCAGCACGTTCTGCCACACCTTCCAGTGCAGCTCGACGTTGCGGCCGTTCGGCAGGATCAGCAGCACGCAGCTGACGAACACGAACGCCACCAGCCCGGTCCCGACCCAGCGCTTCCACGCCGTCTTCGGGGTGGTCTTCGGCAGCCGCGAGACCAGCAGCACGATCAGCGGGATCACCCAGACCCAGTGGTGCGTCCACGAGATCGGCGAGATCAGCAGCGTCCAGAACGCCGTGACGAGCATCGCGGCCAGCGCCTGGCCCTTGCGGTGGAACCGCAGCAGCAGCCACAGCGCCGGGACGGCGAGCAGGAAGCCGATGCCCATCGCCGCCTTCGACGCCCACGGCGCGAGGTCGGTGGCCCGGTTCATCAGCGCGTTGAGCGACTGGTTGCCCGCCCAGTGCACCGGCCCGATCCGGCCGGTGTCCGGCAGCGTGACGGTCCAGTACTTCGCCGCGTCGTGCGCGTTGATCAGGAACATCAGGCCTTGGAGCACGATGAACGTGGCCAGCCCGCGCAGCGCGTCCATGCGGCGGCCGGTGATGAACAGGTGCCCGAGGAACACCAGCGGCGTCAGCTTGATCGCCGCCGCGACGCCGACCAGCACCCCGCCCCAGCGGCTCCCCCGCGCGCCGATGACCAGCATGTCCAGCAGGATCATGGCCATCAGGATCAGGTTGATCTGGCCGAGGAAGATCGTCCGCCAGACCGGCTCGAGGCCGAGGAAGACCAGGAAGAACACGATGGTCGAGCGGGCGGGCGAGGCCCACCAGCGCGGGCCGTCCGCGGCCGGGCGCGGCAGCGCGCCGATGGCGATCCGGATCGACAGCGCCATCGCTCCCAGCGAGACGGCCGTGATCAGGCCCCACGAAATCTGGGTCGGGAACGCCGCGAGCGGGACGAAGATCAGGGCCGCCGTCGGCGGGTAGGTGAACGGCAGCAGCGCCCACCACGGCTCGTTGGGCAGCGTGTTCGCGTCGTAGAGGGAGTCGCCGTGCAGCAGGGTGAGGGCGCCCGCGCGGTAGACCGCGCTGTCGACGCCGAGCACCCAGTCGTGCTGCCAGCCGTAGATGCCGTACCCGATCGCGACCAGCGGAATCACCGACAGGATCAGGATCGACCGCGGGCGGACGGACAGCCGGGCGAGTGATTTCCGAAGGGCCAGCCGGTGCTGGGGTCTGGCCGCGATCTCGCCGTCGACGTCGGTGGGTACGGTCCGGGTCACCGCACCAGGAAATCATGACCGGCCCGGTCCCGGTCGGAAGGGTCCGGGCGAAACCGGACTTTTCCGGTGTTCTACGCGCGCGCCAGGTGGGCCAGCAGGTCGCAGGCGAGCTCGTGGGTGGCCGGCAGCCGCACCGCCGAGACGCGCGGACGGCCGACGTCCGCCAGCTGGGCGTCGACCTGCAGCCGCTCGTGCAACGCCCGGCGCAGCGCGACACCCTGCGAAGCGACCCGCTCGTCCTTCGGGACCAGGGCCGCGACGACGGACGGGCCCAGCGAAGCGACGCTCTGGCCGCTGTCGAACACCGTCCGCAGCGCGTCGGCGACCAGGATCATCCCGGTCAGCCGCGGGAATCCGGCGACGGCGCTGAGGTCGAGCGAGACGACGAGCAGCACGTGGTCTTCGGCGGCCGGCCGCTCGCGCGCCTCGGCGGCGCGGTAGACCTCCGCGAGCCGGGTGCGCAGGTAGGCGGCCGTCGGCAGGCCGGTCAGCGGGTCGGTGACCTCGGTGTGCACGAGCTGGTCGGTGGCGACGTCCGCCCAGGCCAGCGCGGTGGTCCGGAGCAGCCGCGCCGGCGTGGCGTCGACGTCCGGCGAGACGAATCCGTCGCCGCTGTGGCCGAGCACGGCGTGCAGTGCGGCGAGGTCGGCGAGGGTCTCCGCGAGCCCCGCACCGGCCGCCGCGCGGGCCCTGGCCAGGCCGGCCAGCGCGGTTTCGGCGGCTTCGACGCGGCCCTTCGCCATCACGGCCGCACAGACGGCGTCGACCTCGGGGAGGGCCCAGTCGCTCGGGAACCGCCAGCCCGCGGCGAGGCTGGCCGTGCGCCAGCGGGCCCGCAGCGCACGCAGGGAGGCGTCCCGCTCGGCCGGCGTGGACGGGGTGTCATCGGAGCCGGGTCGCGCAGCCGGAACATCCACTGGCCACCCGCCCCTTTCGTCCGGTTCGCAACGATCTTGTTCGGTGCTTCACGATGAGGACGCACCCCGGTGGGCCCCGTGACGCGTACTGACCAGTTTTTGTCTCGGCGCTTTTCCCCGGGCGGGCCCGGGGGTGGGTGATTTTGCTCCGCCGTCGGAGTCAACACCCCGACCACGACGTGACCGCCGGAGGAGGGTCAGTCACACTTGTCTCGCGTCCCGGATCGGCCTGTAATGGCAGGTCCTGGCTCTAGCCGACCGAGGAGTGCCGTGTCCACCGTTCCCGCCGATCTCAGCGGAAAGAGTGACGCCGAGCTGATCGCGGAGGTCCGCTCCGGGAAGCTCGAGTCGTACGGGACGCTCTACGAACGGCACACCGGCGCGGCCCGCAATCTGGCCCGCCAGCTGGCCCGCTCCAGCTCCGAAGCCGACGATCTCGTGTCCGAGGCGTTCGCCAAGGTGCTCGACACGCTCCGTGGCGGCAAGGGGCCGGACACAGCCTTCCGGGCGTACTTGCTGACCGCTCTTCGTCACACCGCGTACGACCGCACCCGCAAGGAACGCCGGGTCGACCTCAACGAGGACATGACCGAGGTCGGCGGCGCCGCGGCCGAAGCGCTGACCGTGCCGTTCTCCGACACCGCGGTCGCCGGCCTCGAGCGGACGATGGCCGCCAAGGCGTTCGCGCGGTTGCCGGAACGCTGGCAGGCGGTGCTCTGGCACACCGAGATCGAGCAGCAGAGCCCGGCCGAGGTCGCGCCGCTGCTGGGCCTGACCGCGAACGGCGTCTCCGCGCTCGCCTACCGCGCCCGCGAGGGCCTCCGCCAGGCTTATCTGCAGGTCCACCTGCAGGAGAACGCCGAGGAACGCTGCCGCGCCTGCGCCGAGCGGCTCGGCGCGTGGACCCGCGACGGACTGTCCAAACGGGAACGCGCCCAGGTGGAGAGCCACCTCGACGAGTGCGACCGGTGCCGGGCGCTGGCCGCGGAGCTGGCCGACGTCAACGGCGGGCTGCGCGCGATCATCGCCCCGATCGTCCTGGGCGGCGCCGCGTTGGGCTACCTCGCCACCATCGGCGCCGCGAAGGCGAGCGCGGCCACGGCGGCCACCGCGGGTGCGGCCGCCGCCGGTGCCGCGGCGGCGGGCGGCAAGGCCGGTGC
>NZ_JBSGJD010000162.1:0-22501 GCF_053605405.1 Amycolatopsis sp. NPDC003861 | reverse complement strand
GGCGTCGCGCTGGACCGCCGCCACCTTCGCGTCGACGGCCGCGGTCAGCGTGTCCGGCGCGCCGGCCGGGACGGCGACGGCGGCGACCATCTCCTCGCCCAGTGACGCCGTCAGGTCGATCGTGTCGCGCAGCACCGGCAGCCGGTCGCGGGCCGCGGTGAGCTCGGTGGCCCGGTCGAGTTCGCCCTGGATCCGGATTTCCGCGAGCGCCACCGCGACCAGGACCGGCAGCAGCAGCACGACGCTGATCTTGGTGCGGACGCTCCAGTGCGCCGGCCACCACGCGGCGTCCGCCGGAAGGCGGGGCGTGGCTCTGCTTTCGTGCATGGCGGAACCGCTCGATTCCCAGCCGCGGCACGGCTGATGTCGAACTCGGACAGGACGGAGAACCCCAGGGAGGAGGTGGCGTTGATCAGGCCGACCAGCAGAAGACATCACGGCCGACGCCCTTGTCAACCCTCGAAGCGGCGTTTCGGAACGCGGCGCTCGAATTGTTTCCGCGGCTCACGGATCGTGTTCCGACGGTCGCTGCTTGCACACCGTTCAAGCGCATTCGCGCAGCTCCGAGCCCTACCGATCAGTAAACAACGTACACTTTCCCACTGACGGCAGAATTACCCACAGCAGTCGCCGGGACCAATTCGATCTCTGCCGGAATGGTGTGTTATTAATTCCCGGCGCGCCCGGGCGGGGGCCGGGGCCGCGGGGTGCGGGGTGCGGCAGAATCCCCGCCGTGACCGATGTGGACGAGGGGGCCGGCGCCGCCACCGCGCACGGCAAGCGGGTCGGCTGGGTGGAGCTGTACTTCGACCTGGTCTTCGTGTTCGCGGTGGGGCAGGTGGCGCACAGCATCGTGGCCGACCCGCACTGGGCGCGCATCGCCGGCGCGCTGGGGCTGTTCGCCACGCTGTGGTGGACGTGGATCGGCTTCGCCGTGCTCTACAACCGCCGCGGGGACGACAGCCGCGCGGCGGACCGGCTGTTCGTGCTCGCCGGCACCATCCCGTGCGCGATCGCCGCCACCCAGGTGCACCACGTCTTCGAAGGGCACCCCGCGATCTTCGTCGCGGCGATGGCCGGTGTCCGCGTGATCCTGGCGGCCGCCCACCGGTGGCCGGTCCGGCCCGGGCTCGACCAGCGCCGGATCAGCACGGGCTACGCGGTGTCCGCGGTCCTGTTCGCGGCCTCGGCGGTGGTGCCCAACGGCTGGGGGTTGTGGGCGTTCGCGCTGATCCAGGAGGCCGGCTTCCTGCTCCTGGGCGGCCGGCGCCGGCACCGCGGGGAGCGGACGACCGCCCGGCAGCGGCGCGAGGCGATGTTCGACGGGCCCCGCGACCCGAACCTGGCCGTCGACTCCGCCCACCTCGCCGAGCGCTTCGGGCTGTTCATGATCCTGTTGCTCGGCGAGCTGGTGATCACCGTCGGCGCCGCCGCGCTCGAGCGCCCCGCCGACGACTTCGCCTACTGGGCCGCCATGGTCGGCGGTCTGGTGCTCGCCGGCGCGTTGTGGTGGCTGTACTTCACGTCGGCCGCGGAGCTGTCCGAGAAGATGCTCGGCCTCTCCGGCGGCAACCCCATGCTCGCCTATTCGCTGTACGCGGGTGGCCACCTGACGCCGGCCTTCGCGCTGCTGCTCGTCGCGGCGGGGCTGAACCTGTCGCTGCACGAGTCCCCGCCGGCCGCGGCGGCCTGGCTGCTCACCTCGGGCCTGACGGTCTACATCGCCGGCACCCGCGTGTTCTCCGCCGAGCCCGGCCGCTGGTACCAGCGAGCGGGGCGGATCGCGTCCCTGGTGGTGACGGTGAACCTCGCCCACCTCACCCGGATCCTGCCGGCGCCCGCGGTGGTCGTCGTGGTCGCGGTCTGGGGCGTCGGGATGACGGCGGTCAGCACGGTCATCCGCCGGCGCGCCATCGAAAGCCTGGGTGACAACCCGCTGGCGTTCCTGCGGGAACGCCGGGCCAAGGCAGGGTGAGGGGTCAGCGCGTCACCCCGCGGGACCAGCGCGCGCACGTCTTCCCCGAAGAGCCCCGCCCGGCGAGCGCCTGATCTAGCTGGTCAGGATCTGCGGCGAGAGCACCTTCAGCATCGCGTTCGTCCACTTCAGCTGCCGCAGCGTCTGCGGGTGGCACCGGGTGGCCAGCTCCAGCAGCTCGGCGTCCTTCGCCGCCTGGGCGCTCTGGGCGAGCAGCTCCCAATCCAGCGACACGCCCGCCGCGCGGCGGTGGAGGCGGCGCAGGTCGGCCAGCAGGAGCAAGCCCGGCTCCGGACGGCGGCCGCCCAGTTCGGCCAGGGCCGTCCGCAGCGGCTCCAGCGGGCCCGGGCCGGGGACGTCCTCCCCCAGGTCCAGGTCGTACGCGCGGCCGGCGCGGGCGATGTCGCGGACGTGCGCCGCCGACCAGGCCGCCAGGTCGCGGGCGACGTGGTGGACCTCGTGTTCCGCGTGGTGCCGGTCCGACGTCTTCAGCAGGTCCTTGGCCAAGTGCGTCTCCGCTCGGTGCAGTTCGCGCAGCACCAGTCCGAGCTTCATCGGCCGACCTCCTCGTCCACCGCCGCGGGCACCGGCTCCGGGCGCGGAGCCGTCACGGCCGCCACCTTGCGCAGAGCCGCCGCGGCCGTCTTGAACAGCGGCTGCTTGGACACCGGGTCCCAGTCCGTGAAGGTCAGCTCGTTGGCCGCGCGGTCACCGTCCTTGCCCGCCGGGTGCTCGACGTCCCAGTAGCCGTAGTGGAACGGCAGGAACAGCACGCCGTCGCGGATGCCGCCGACGCGGACCCGGGCGCGAACCGCCCCTCGGGGTGTCGAAACCTCGGCGAGGTCGCCTTCGGCGAGCCCGGCGGCTTCGGCGTCCCGTCCGGACACCTCGAGCCACACCTCCGGTGCGGCCGCGCGCAGCTCCGGGGCCCGGCCGGTCTTCGTGCGGGTGTGGAAGTGGTAGATCGTCCGGCCGTTGACCAGGAAGAACGGGTGGTCCTCGTCCGGCGTTTCGTGCGGCGGGACGTACTCGGCGGCCTTGACCATGGCCTTCCCGTCCGGGTTCATCGCCCGGTACTCGGCGGGCTCCATCGGCGCCCCGGTGACGAGGTCGCGGCCGTAGCTCTCGCAGTAATCGGGCTGGGCGAAGAACTTCCCGTCGGCATAGAGCCGTTCAGTCCCCTCGGGACTGTCCGAAGTGCACGGCCACTGGATGCCGCTGACCGAACGCAGTTTCGGGTAGCTCAAGCCGCTGTAGTCGCACGGCCGCCCCGCGGACGCGCGCTTCCACGCCTCGAACGCCGTCTCGGCGTCGTGCCACTGCGGGAACGGCTCGCCGTCATTGCCCCGGAAGTCCATCCGCCGCGCGTAGTCGAGGAAGATGTCCAGGTCGGGACGCGCCTGCCCGGGCGGGTCGACCGCCTTCTCCGACAGGTGCACCGTGCGGTCGGCGTTGGTGAACGTGCCGGTCTTCTCGCCCCAGATCGCCGCGGGCAGCACGACGTCGGCGAACTCCGTGGTCTCGGTGCGGAACGCGTCCTGCACGACCAGGAACAGCCGCGAAGAGTCCAGAATGGACCGGATGCGGTGCAGCTCCGGCAGCGAAACCGCGGGGTTGGTGGCCGAGACCCACAGGAACCGCAGGGTGCCGGTTTCGGCGTAACGCAGCATCTGCATGAGGTGCGTCGGCGGCCCGTAGTGCGGGATCTTGCCGGTGTCGACGTTCCACAGCGACGCCAGCTCGGCCACGTGCGCGTCGTTGGCCCAGTTGCGGAACCCGGTCAGGTCGCCGTCGGCGCCGCATTCCCGGGTGTTCTCGGCGGTGGGCTGGCCGTTCATCTGCAGCACCCCGGCGCCGGGCTTGCCCAGCATGCCGCGCAGCAGCACGAGGTTGTTGACCTGCACGGCGGCCGCGGACGCCTGGTGCGACTGGTAGAAACCCTGCAGCACCGTGCACAGCAGCCGCTCCGCCGAGCCGAGCAGCCGGGCGGCCTCGCGGATCTGGCCGGCGTCGACACCGCTGATCTCGGCGGCGCGCTCGGGCGGGTAGTCCGCGACCATCGCCGCGAGGTCGTCGTAGCCGACCGTGCAGCGGTCGACGTACTCGCGATCGACCCAGCCGTGCTCGATGATCTCGTGCAGCAGCCCGTTCATCAGGGCGACGTTGGTCCCGGGCAGCGGCGTCAGGTGCAGCGTCGCGGCCCGGGCGACCGGGGTGTCGCGCGGGTCGACGCACAGCACCGCGGGCGGGTTCGGCCCGGCGAGCCGGTCGAGCACGCGCGACCACAGGACGGCCTGCGTTTCGGCCATGTTGTGCCCGAAGAGGGCGATGACGTCGGCGTGGTCGACGTCCGTGTAGGACGCCGGCTGGCCGTCGCAGCCGAAGGACTCCTTCAACGCCGCGGCCGCGGTCGCCGTGCAGAGCCGGGTGTTGCCGTCGAGGTGGTTGGTGCCGAGCCCGCCGCGGGCGATCGCGGCGAGCGTGTAGTACTCCTCGGCGAACAGCTGGCCGCTGGTGTAGAAGCCGAGCGCGCCCGGGCCTTGGTCGTCCAGGAGTTCCTTGCTGCGCGAGACGACCAGGTCCATCGCCTCGTCCCAGGACGCCTCCACGAGCTCACCGTTCCTGCGCACCAGTGGCGTCGTCAGCCGGTCCGGCGAGGAGTTCGCCTGCCAGCCGAAGAGGTCTTTCGGGTCGAGGCGGCCGTGGTTGACGCGATCGTCGGCGCGGCCGCGGACGCCGGCGATCCGGCCGTCCTTCACCGCGATGTCGAGCCCGTCGCCGTTGGAGTGCAGCACCGCGGCGCTGCGGACCCAGCGGTCGACGTCCGCCGGCCGCAACCCGCCGGCGAGGTGGCTGTCCACCCGCACCGGCCACGGCTCCCCCGGCCCGTACGGCGTTCTGGTCCCCCAGGGCTCGGTGATCCCGTCACGCTTTCCCACCGCAAGAACCTCCGATCACGACCTGGTGGCCGCCCGGGTACCCGCGAACACCGCGGACAAACACCGTCCCGGCGAATTTAATTTGCGCGCCGCAATGATGAACGTGAATCCGATTCGTCCGCTTCGACCGCTCGGGCGAACCTCTCGAACGCCGCGATCGCGGCCGCGCGCGCCGGCGGGTCGAGCCGGTGCAGGACGTCCGCCAGCACCCGGCGGCGGTCGCGGTCGACGCGGTCGACCAGGTGGCGTCCCGGCCCGGCCGGAGCGAGCAGCGTCTCGCGCCGGTTCAGCGGGTTGGGGGCCTTCTCCAGCAGGTTCAGCGCGACCAGCCGATCACACGCGCGGGTGATCGAAGACGGGTTCATGGCCAGTTCGCGGGCCACCCGGCCCAGGGTGACCGGCGTCCGGTCGACCACCACCCGCAGCACGCGGAACTGGGTGAGCGTCAGCTGTTCGGTGTTCCGCTCGACGGTCGAGTCGGCGATCAGCACCATCGCCCGCAGCGCCGCCAAAGCCGCGTCGGTCCCGTCCTGCTCCACCCACGTTTGCGTCACGCAAGTATGATAGACGGCGAAAGCGGATACAGCGATTCGTGAGCGCCGACGGCGAGCACGAAAGGAGGCGTCCGCGCCGGTGAAACCGGAGCCCGGGCACGTCGAGGCCGCGGCCCTGCGCGACTACGTCCAGACCGTCGCCGAACTGCTGCGTGTCGAACCGGCCGCGTCGTGGAGCGAGTACGGCAGTCCGTCGACCGCCTACATCGCCCTCGCCGACCGGCACGCCGGCCGCCTGCTGATGCTGTCGTGGACCGACGGCGGCGGCTGGTGCCTGGCCGAGGAGCCGGAGGGCGCGGAAGAGCCCGCGGTCCTGGTCCGGTGGCCGGAACCGGCGCGGCCCCGGCCCGCCGTGGTGGCCCGCCGGGTCCACGAGGCGCTCACCGAAGCGGCGCCGCACGCCAAAGGGAGTACTCATGAGCCAGACAGTCGGTGACTACCTGCTCCAGCGCCTGCGCGAGTGGGGCGTGGACCAGGTCTTCGCCTATCCGGGCGACGGCATCAACGGGCTCGTCGCCTCGTTCGGCAAGGCCGGCGACCAGCCCCGGTTCGTCCAGGCCCGGCACGAGGAGATGGCGGCCTTCTCGGCCGTCGGCTACGCGAAGTTCAGCGGCAAGGTCGGCGTTTGCATGGCCACCTCGGGCCCGGGCGCGATCCACCTGCTCAACGGCCTCTACGACGCCAAGCTCGACCACGTCCCGGTGGTGGCGATCGTCGGGCAGACCGCGCGCAGCGCGATGGGCGGGTCCTACCAGCAGGAGGTCGACCTGCAGGCGCTCTACAAGGACGTCGCGAGCGAGTACCTCGTCGAGGTCAACGTCGCCGAGCAGCTGCCGAACGCGCTCGACCGGGCGATCCGGACGGCCCAGTCGTCCCGCTGCCCGACCGCCCTGATCATCCCGGCGGACCTGCAGGAGGAGGCGTACTCGCCGCCGCAGCACGCGTTCAAGCAGGTGCCCTCCAGCCCGCCGAGCACGGCGTGGTCGCGGCCGGTGCCCGCGGAGCCGGACATCGACGCGGCCGCCGAGGTGCTGAACGCCGGGGAGAAGGTCGCCATCCTGGTCGGGCAGGGTGCGCGCGGCGCGGCCGAGGAGGTCCGCCAGGTCGCCGAGGTCACCGGCGCCGGCGTCGCGAAGGCGTTGCTGGGCAAGGACGTCCTGCCCGACGACCTGCCGTGGGTGACCGGCTCGATCGGACTGCTCGGCACCCGGCCGAGCTACGAGATGATGCGCGACTGCGACACGCTGCTGATCGTCGGCTCGAACTTCCCGTACAGCCAGTTCCTGCCGGACTTCGGGCAGGCGCGGGCGGTGCAGATCGACCTCGACGGCCGGTTCATCGGGATGCGCTACCCGACCGAGGTCAACCTCGTCGGCGACAGCGCGGCCACGCTGCGCGCACTGCTGCCGAAGCTGGCGAGCAAGCCGGACCGCTCGTGGCGCGAGACGATCGAGAAGAACGTCGCTTCCTGGTGGGACACGGTCGAGAAGGAAGCCGCCGTCGACGCCGCCCCGGTCAACCCGATGGCCATCGTTTCCGAGCTGTCGAAGCGGATCCCCGAGAACGCCATCGTCACCGCGGACTCCGGCTCGTCCACCAACTGGTACGCCCGCAACCTGCGCATCCGCGGCGACATCCGCGGCTCGCTGTCCGGGACGCTGGCGACGATGGGCCCCGGCGTGCCGTACGCCATCGGGGCCAAGTTCGCCCACCCCGACCGGCCGGTGATCGCCCTCGTCGGCGACGGCGCCATGCAGATGAACGGCCTCGCCGAGCTGATCACCATCGCGCGCTACCAGCACCTGTGGAGCGACCCGCGCTGCGTGATCTGCGTGTTCCACAACAACGACCTCAACCAGGTCACCTGGGAGCTGCGCGCGATGGGCGGCGCCCCGAAGTTCGAGGAGTCCCAGACGCTGCCGGACGTCGACTACGCCGGCTTCGCCCTGTCCCTCGGGCTCACGGCCGTCACGGTCGACAAGCCGGACCAGCTCGCCTCGGCCTGGGACACCGCGCTCAGCGCCGGCAAGCCGGCCGTGCTGGACGTCCGCTGCGACCCGGACGTCCCGCCGATCCCGCCGCACGCCACCTTCGAGCAGGTGAAGTCGGCCGCCCAGGCCGTCCTCAAGGGCGACCCCGACGCGCTGCACCTGGTCGCCCAGGGCGTCAAGACGAAGCTCCAGGAGTTCCTGCCCGGGAAGAACCGGTGACCACGATCGAGCGGGTCGGCGCCCGGGCCTACCGGGTGCCGACCCCCGCCCCCGAGGCCGACGGCACCCTGGCCTGGGACGCCATCACGATCGTCGTCGTGCACGCCGAGGCCGGCGGGGTCCACGGGCTGGGCTGGACGTACGCCGACGCGGCCTGCGTGCCGCTGGTCGAAGGCGTGCTCTCCGGCGCCGTCCGCGGACGCCCGGGGTCGCGGGCGGCGCGATACCCCGGCGCAGCCCCGCGGCGGAAGCGGCCGGCGGTGGCCGCGGCAACCGGAATCGCGGCGGGCCCGACGACTCGCGAGGCCGCGGCGGTTCGGCACGCCGGCGAAGGCCCGTGGCGGAAGCGAAAGACGCCCGGCGCCGCCGCGACCGGAATCGCGGCGGACCGGTGACGCGCCGGCCCGCGGTGGCCCGGGCAGTGTGGGGCGGTGGGCTCGTGGTCCTGTCACGCTTCCTGCCGATCCCACGGAAAGTCGCCCTGGCGCTGGGCGTCCGGCACCTCGCCCAGGCCGTGGCCGTCCTGCGGCGGCCCGATGGCCTGGTCGCCCGCCGGGGCTGGGTGGTCGATGTCGCGCACGGGGTGAGCATGCTCGGCCTGGCCGTCGTCGCGCCGCGGTGGCGGGCTGCGGCTCTCGCCGGCGCGGCCGGCGCGGCTGTCTGGGCTCGTACCGGGAAACGGAGGACATCATGAACCAGGTCGTCGTCGTGACCGGTGCCAGTGGTGGGATCGGCCGTGCGGTCGCGCGGGCGTTCGGCGCCCGCCAAGCCCGGGTTGCCCTGCTGGCCCGCGGTGAGCAGGGGCTCGAAGCCGCCGCTCAAGACGTCACCGCGGCCGACGGGACGGCCCTGGCGATCCCCACCGATGTCGCCGACTTCGGCCAGGTCGATGCCGCGGCCACGCGGGTGGAGCAGGAGCTGGGGCCGATCGACGTGTGGGTGAACGTGGCGTTCACGTCGGTGTTCGCGCCGTTCGGCGAGATCGGACCGGACGAGTTCCGCCGCGTCACCGAAGTGAGCTACCTCGGCTACGTCCACGGCACGATGGCCGCCCTGCACCGGATGAAACCTCGCGATCGCGGCACGATCGTGCAGGTCGGCTCGGCGCTGGCGTACCGCGGGATCCCCCTGCAGAGCGCGTATTGCGGCGCGAAGCACGCGATCCAGGGCTTCAACGAGGCTCTGCGCTGCGAACTCCTGCACGACGGCAGCCACGTCCGCACGACGATGGTGCAGATGCCGGCGGTCAACACGCCGCAGTTCTCGTGGGTCCGGTCCAAGCTGCCGCACCAGGCCCAGCCGGTGCCGCCGATCTACCAGCCGGAGGTCGCCGCCCGCGCGGTGCTGCACGCCGCCGACCACCCGCGCCGCCGGGAGTACTGGGTCGGCGGGAGCACGGTCGGCACGCTGATCGCGAACGCCGTCGCGCCGGGTGTCCTCGACCGGTACCTCGCCCGGACCGGCTACCGGTCCCAGCAGACGGGCGCGAAGAAGCCGCCGGACCAGCCGGAGAACCTGTGGTCGCCGGCCGATCGCGGCCGGGATTTCGGGGCGCACGGCCAGTTCGACGGCCAGGCGACCCCGAGGAGCGCGCAGCTGTGGGCGAGCCGGCACCACGGTGTGGTCGCCGCCGCGGGAGGCGCTCTGGCCGCGACGGCGCTGGCGGTGTGGCGGCGGGCGCGGTCGTGACGCGGCTCGGGCAGCCCGGGCGCGCCGGGACGAACCCGTAGCCCCCTCGAGAGCCGCCCGAGCATTGCGGCTTCGCCGATCCGGCGGCGTGCCCTGAGGTGCTCAACGCCGAACATCGGCCGAAAGGACGAGGCGCGCACCCCCGAACCGCCCCTTCGGACGAGGTGACCAGCGTGTTCCCTCCCCTAGCTTGATCACCAGGCGGGGAGGAGGGGACCCATGAAGTTCACCGCCAAGCGCATCGTCGTCTCCGCGGCCGTGGCCGGGGTGGCGGTGGTCGGGGTCGGGGCCGGCGTCATAGCCACCGCCGCGGACCCCGTCTCGCCCGAAATCACCGGCGCCACGCCCGCCGATGCCGGGCACGGAGACGAAGGCAAGTACACCACCGGGGACTACGTGCTCAACGTGCACGAAGTGGACGACGACGGCGACGGCATCAGCACCGCCATCGGACCGCACACGACGTACTACTCGAAGACGTTGCACGGCACCGGCAACCGCCCGCACACGGTCGTCAAGTTTTCGGCCGGCGCGGACGGCGACGGGCCGATCTTCTTCAGCTATCCCGTGCCCGCGCGCGGCCGCGTCGTCGACTGCGTGGCATCCGGGACCGAGGCCGCGCCGCAAGTGCAGTGCGAAACCAAGGCCTGAGGCGTCACCGGCCGAGCGCGCTCACCAGCAACGCGGCCACCGCGGCCCGGTGCTCCGGGCGGTCCGCCCACCGCAGCCGGCGGCCGGCTTCGACCACCACGCCGAACCCGGCGTGCACCAGCACCCGGGCCTGACGCGGGTCGAGGTCCGGGCGGGCCGCGCACAACTGCTGCTCCCACGCCGCGATGTGCTCGCGCTGCGCCGCGACCAGCGGCCGGCGCAACGCGTCCGGCAAGCCGGCGATTTCCGCGTTGGCCACGCTGTTGAGGGCGCTGTGCTCGAAGCTGTAGGCCACGTACGTCGCCGTCAGGGCGTTCAAGGCCTCGTGCGGGCCGGTCACCCCGCTCAGGTTGTGCTCGACCGCCTGGGCCAGCAGGGCCGCGGCCTGCAGGCACGCCGCCGCCAGGATGTCGGCCTTGCCCGGGAAGTAGCGGTACAACGCCGACGGCACCAGCCCCACCGCCTCCGCGATCCGGCCGTTGGTCACGGTGGCGAACCCGTCGCGTTCGAACAGCGGGACGGCGGCCGCGAGGATCTCCGAACGCCGCGTCCGGGGCACCGGCGGGGCGGGGATCTCCACCGCCGGCGCGGGCGCCGCGGCGAGGTCGGCAGCGGCCACGCGCAGGGCTGCCGCCTGCAGCAGCTCCCCCACCCGGCGCCGGCCGATGGCGTTGTGGTGCGTCGTGACCGACCCGATGGCCCCCAGCGCCCCCACGGCCCGCAGGTGCTCGCCCGGCCACGGGTGTTCGCGCCGCACGGCCGCCGCGACGCGCTCGACGACGTGCGCGAACTTGGCCGCCAGCAGCCGGCGGTCGTCGCGCTCGAGGTACCGGGCCTCCCAGCGGTACACACCACCGGTCTCCCGGTGGGCGACGGTGACCCGGGTGACGGCGGCGAAGATCTCCGCCAGTGACGCGTCCGGAGGTACGTCGGCGAGGGCCTCCACGAGCCGGTCCGCCATCACGTTGGCGCACTCGGCGAACAGCGCGTACTTGTTCGGGAAGTGCCGGTACAGCGCCGCCGCGGTGATGCCCACGCGCGCCGCGATCTCCTCCATCGACGCCGCGTGGTAGCCGCGCTCGCTGAACACCGCGGCGCCCGCCTCGACGATGAGCTGCCTGCGGTTGCGGGGCCGGACGGCCGCGGCCGGCTCGGCGGTCACCGGGCTGGGGTCTGCGGAAGTCGGGCCATACCTGTCAGTCAACCACAGGCCGGCCGGGTCTTGCCGACCCGCGAGTCACCTTCTATGTTAATCAGGAATCTCCTCTCGAAGAGCCCATTACCTATCAAGGAAGCTAGGTAAGTAAATGAGCAATCTCAGCAGGAGGAACGTTCTCTCCCTCGGTGTCGCGCTGGGTCTGGCGAGCGCGGCCGGCGCCGTCCCGGCCTGGGCCTCGACCACGGCGGGCGCCGATCCCTGGTGGGTGTGGGACGACGAGGTCGACACCCTGATGGCCGGGCTCGTCGACGGCGGCCGGGTGCCCGCGGTCAACACCGCGCTGCGGTCGTGGGTGGCCAACGACGACCCGCTGCCCGCCAGCCTGCCCGCCGACCTCGCCGCCTGGCTCCAGCGGGTCAACCGGCTGCCCTCCTGGGCCGACCCCGCCAAGCTGCGCCGCGCCGCCGACTTCAACCGGCGCAAGGACACCTACCTCTTTATGCTCTACGGCCTGGGCAGCGGCATCATGAGCACGGTCATCCCGCGGGAGGCCCGGTCGGTCTACTGGTCCGCGGGCGGCGCCGACATGCAGGACCGCGCGGCGAAGACGTTCACCTTCGGCTACGACCTGAGCGAAGCCGGCGCGTTCGAGCCCTCGGGCCAGTTCGTCGTCACGGCCAACAAGACGCGCCTGGTGCACGCCGCGGTGCGCCACCTGCTGCCGCAGTCGGCGCACTGGCGGGCCGTCGCCGACGAGCGGATCCCGATCAGCAACGGCGACATCCTGGTCACCTTCCACAGCCTCGGCACCTTCGTGCACCGGAAGCTGCGCGAGTGGCACGTCCCGATGTCGGCCGCGGACGAGGACGCCTTCCTGCACCAGTGGCAGGTCGCCATCCACCTGCTCGGTGTCCGGGACGAGTTCATCCCCCAGACCTGGGCCGCGGCGGACGCGCAGTCGGCCCAGGTGCTGACCCCGCTGCTCGCCCCGACGCCCGAAGGCAAGGAACTCGCCGCGGACCTGCTCGGGCTGACCGCCCAGGTCGACCTCGGCGTCACCCGCGGCTTCCTGAACGAGTTCGTGCGGTACGTGCTCAGCAACGAGGTCGGCGACTGGCTCGGCCTGCCGCGCGACTACGCGGCGGCCACCCTGATCCGCACCGGGTGGCCCGCGTACATCGCCTTCCGGGAGGGCCTGCTGCCCATCGCCCCGGCCGGGTTCTTCCTCTTCGAACAGTTCATCCGCGCGCTCGCCATGCTGTTCCTGAACAGGGGCACGTCGCCGACGAGCACACCCATCACGATCCCCACCGGCAACCGGCCCGGGGCCTGAAGCGCGTCAGGCCGGTCCCCGGCCCCACAGCCGCCAGGTCTGGTTGAGCGGGCTGTTCTGGGTGACCGGCTTGCACGTCCACTGGATCACCGCGCCGCGGGCGGCCGTGGACACCCCGCTGACGTCGACGCACTTGCCGCTGTGCCGGGCGACGAGCTGGTAGTCGTGGGCGTCGTTGCCGCCGTAGGTCACCCGGCGCGGCGAGAACTGCTGGTTGGTGGCGCCGTCGGTGCAGGTCCGCTGCTGGACGGCGGCGCCGTCGTCGGCCGACACGCCGGCGACCTCGAGGCACTTGCCGCTCTGCCGGTTGACGACGGTGTAGGTGCCCGCCACCCCGGAAACCGGGCGGAAGGTCCACTGCTGCTGGTCGCCGCCCTCGCAGAAGTCCTGCTGCTGCCGGTTGCCGTCCGCGGTGCCGAGGTCGGTGTTGTCCAGGCACTGCTGGGAGTGCTGGGCGACGGCGACGGTCTGGAAGCTGCCGTCCGACGGCGGGAGCAGGGTGATGCTGAGGGCGTCGTCGACGGTCGTGTGCGGGAGGCCGACGGTCACGGCGTTGCCGGAAACCGTGGCCACGGAATCCCGGATGGTCACCGGGCTCTGCACCGCGGCACCGCCGTTGAACGGAATCTGCTGGACGACGACCCGCACCTGGTTGTTCTGGACGATGCCGGAGGTGGTGTCCAGGCGCTGCAGGGCGACCGAGACGTTCCCGGTCGTGCCACCGCCGCCGACGAGGACCTTCGCCACCCCGGCCGCCTTCGTGGCGAACGGGTCGTAGGCCTGGCTCGGCTTCGAGGCCACGAGCTGGCCGGTCTGCGAGCCGTAGAAGCGGTAGGCCCACCATTCGCCCTTGGGCAGGTACCGGCCCGCGGAGTTGCGGACGAGCAGGTTCGCGAGGTCGTTGTGCAGATTCCCACCGCTGGCCCAGTTGGCACGCAGCCCGTCGGCGCCGGCCCGCTCGAGCCGGGCGATGTACCAGGCGCCGTCACCGGGGTTCTGCTCGTTCGACGCCCCGTACTCGTTGATCTGGTAGGGCCGCGGGTGCGGGATGCCCCGCGAGCCGAGTGACGCGTCGGCGGCGGCGACGTTCGCCACCGGATCACCGGGCAGGGAGTGCCAGCTGACGATGTCGGGCACCGTGTTCGAGCCGCGCACGAAGTCGAGGTACTGCGTCCACCAGCTCGCCGACGTCGACGGGACGCCGGCGAGGCTGGGCCCGACGATGGCGTGCGCCGGGAAGGCCGCCCGGATGCGCTGGTACGCGCGCTGCCACATGGCGAAGTACTGGCTCTGCGGGCGATTCCAGAACAGCGTGATGTTGGGTTCGTTCCAGAGGTCCCACTCCACCGGGGCGCCGGTCGCCCGCACGTCGTTGATCAGCCGGGTGAGGAAGGCGTCGTAGTCGGACCAGTCGCCGTTGTCGCCGGGGAACCGGGAGATCGGGTAGCCGTCGGCGCCCCAGAGGTCGTGCACCAGCAGGACGAACTGGCCGCCGAGCGAGCGGGTGCGCAGGAGCTGCGCGCGGGTGGCGTTCCACCGCCGGTCGTACTTGCCCGACACCCACCCGCCGGGGCTGTCGAGCTGGGCGCCGCCGGCCCGCATCGCCTGGAAGCGCACGTCCCGGAAGAAGTGATCGGGCGGCGCCGACGCGTTCTCGGTCATGCCGTAGATCCAGCCGGAAGCCCGGTAGGTGGGTGCTGCGCCGGCGGCGGAGAAGTCGACGGAGACCGACTCGTCCGCGGCCTGGGCCGGTGCGGTGAGGGCCACGGCGGAGGCACCGGTGAGAGCGCCGGTGACGAGCAGGGCGGCCAGGCCACGGCGGACGCGGGGCCGCTGACGCGAGAGGTCCACAGTCGACTCCTTTGGCGGTGGACGTGCGGGAGGTTGCTCCGGTTATCGAACCGGTTCGACCACCAGGGACGGTACGCTGCGGGCAATTCACCGACAATCGGCCGAATGGAGGCGAACCGGTTCGGCGCCCGTCCAGCGCACTCGACGCCGGGCCGGCTGGGGCCTCACGGGGGTTGCTCGCGGCAAGGGCATTTCGGCCGCGGGCACCGGCGCCCGCTCATCGCGCGCTGGGTCGCGGTCGGCGGGCAGGCATCGCCTCCGGCCGGCGCGCACAGGATGCGGCGGCGGGCAACAAAACGAGCCGGCGAGCGCCCACCCCAACCGGCGAGCGCGCGGCCGGCGGGCGCAGGGTGCGGCCGGCGAGCGCGGTTCGGCCGACCGACTCACGCGCCGGGCGAGCACAGTGGGGCAGGGCGCGCGCAGGATGCGGCGGCGGGCACCAAACCAGCTGGCGAGCGCGGTTCGGCCGGCGAGCTCCCACCCCGACCGCCCGGCGCCGTCGGCGGACCGACCCCACCCGCACCAGAAGGGGCCTCCCCCGCGTCGCCCGCGAGGGAAGCCCCTTCCGTCCGCCCCAGCGGCTCAGCGGTAGCCGGCGGCGATCACGTTCGCCTGTACCGCGTTCTCCGTCGCGTCCGTCGGATACCCCGCGACCATTGCTCCCTCGTAGAACGTGCCCGCGCTCAGGTTGGCCCCGCCGCCGGGCTTGCAGCAGTCCCCTCCGCTGCCCAGGATGATCGCGCCCTGCTTCTTCATCGGGCTGTAGCCGCCCGGGAGGCTTCCGTCCCACATCGTCGTGAGGGTGCCCGACTGGGCGTTGCTGCCCTTGAGCGCGAAGCGGGACGTGCCGTTGTTCTTCAGCATCGCCGTCACGAACTTGCTCGGCAGCGCCCGCTGGTTCGGGTTCCACTGCTGGCTGCCACCCGGGTACAGGCCCCACTCGAGGTCGGCCTGCACCCACGGGCCCGAACCCTGGCACCCGCCGAACCAGCACTGCGTCCCGAAGTTGATCGCGTCCATCGCGCCGGCCGCGTCGGCCTTGCGGGTCGTTTCACTGTTGCCGTAGTCGAAGCAGCAGCCGCTGTTGACGTGCGTTCCGCTGGTCACCATGTACATGCCCTCGGGCGCGCTGCCGGTCGGGACCCCCGTCGCGTGCCCGTCCCGCCAATAGCTGTTGCCCGGGTTGATGTACAGCGAGTACGCCTTCGCGCCGCCGACCGTGAGCGACTCCGACGTCGCCTTCGCCGGGCTGCTCTGGTTCGAGCCCGGGACCACGGTCGAGCCCTGGTACCACAGGTCGTTCCCGCGCCCGGACTGGTCGTAGACCACCGTGATCACACACGTCGTCCCGGAGCAGAAGGAGTCCTGGACGCTCGCGTCGACAGTGCCGCCCGCCGCCCGGAGACCGACGTTCCTGGTCGTGTTGTCCGACGAACGCCGGACCTGGTAGAGGTTGCCCGCGTAGGTGCCGTAGAGCGCCCGGACCGTGCTGTGCGCCGCGATGCACGGCGTGCCCCCGGACGCGTAGATGTCGCAGGGCGCCGTGCCGGACGGGGTCGGCGGGGTCGTCCCGCCGGTCCAGCGCTGGTTGCCCTGGCCGTGGCAGGTCCACAGGACGACCGCGGTGCCGTTGGCCGTGCCCGCGCCGGTCACGTCCAGGCACAGTCCTGATTGGACACCGCTGATCGTCCCGTCGGCGTTCTGCCGCCACTGCTGGTTCGCCCCGCCGTGGCACGACCAGATGATGGCGGCGGTGCCGGGGGACGTCCCGTTGCCGGAGGCGTCGACGCAGCGCGTGCCGTTCAGCGTCCGCAGCTCCCCCGCCGCGGTGAATTCGTACGCCTGCCCGGCCTGGCCGCCGCAGTCCTGGATCTCCAGCACCGTCCCGGGCGCGTCACTGCCGCCCCGGACGTTCAGGCACCGTCCCGACGCCGCGCCCACCAGGGGCGCCGCCGCCGCCGAAGCCGGTGCGGCGACGGACAGCGCCGTCAGCAGCATCGCGGCCACCACCACGAACACGCGCACGATTCCTCCTCAGTCCCGAATGGACATTGACTCAGGCCGACTTCCGCGGCACCAGCTCGGTGTCGAGCACGGTGCACCGGCGCGGGGCCGCGCCGTCGATCATCGCCAGCAGCTCGGCGGTCATCCGGGCGCCCATCTCCTCGACCGGCTGGCGCACGGTGGTGAGCGGCGGGTCGGTCCAGCTGCTGATCGGCAGGTCGTCGAACCCGACGAGGGCGACGTCCTCGGGCACCCGCCGGCCCGCGCGGCGAAGCGCGCGCAACGCCCCGACCGCCATCATGTCCGACGCCGCGAAGATGCCGTCGACGTCGGGACGGCGGGTGAGCAGCCGGGACGTCGCGTACTCGCCGGACGCCTGGCCGAAGTCGCCGCACACCACCAGCGTCTCGTCGTACCGGCCGGCCCGCATCATCGCCTGCCGGTAGCCGAGCAGCCGGTCCACGCCCGCGGTCATGTCCTGCGGCCCGGTCACGGTCGCCACCGTCTGGCGGCCGCCGTCGAGCAGCCGCTGGGTCGCCAGCCGGGCACCGCCCTGGTTGTCGGCGTCCACGTACGGCAGCCGGCCCGCCCGGCCCGCCGCCTGGACCGGCCGCCCGCCGAACACCACCGGGATGCCGAGCCAGTCCAGGTCGAGCGGGCGACGGCCGTGCATGCCGACGACGAGCGCGCCGTCGACGTGCCCGCCGTCGAGGTACCGGACCACCGGCGACTGGTAGTCGTCGGTGGCCGGCACGGTGAGCAGCACCAGCTGCACCCCCACCGCGGTCAGCTCCCGGCCGACCCCCGCGGCGATCCGCGGGAAGTACGGGTCGGTGAACAGGCGCGGCACTTCCTCGCACACCACCAGGGCGATCGAGCCGGTGTGCCGCGCGCTGCTCGCCTTCGCCGCCCGCTGCCGGGCATAGCCCAGCGCCAGCATCGCGGACTCCACCTGCTTGCGGCGTTCCGGGCTCACCCGCGGGAAGCCGTTGAGCACGCGGGAGGCCGTGGCGATGGACACCCCGGCCGCCCGCGCGACATCGGCCAGCGTGGGCCGGAACCCGGACGGTTCGGCGACGGTCACGGGCTCAGGCACGCTGGAGCTGGAACCGCTGGTTGGGGTTCCCGGTGAACGTCCACTGGGAAATCCGGGCGCCGTCGGCGGTCGACACGCCCCAGACGTCCAGCGCCAGGCCGCTCAGCCGGTTGACCAGGCTCACCGCGCCGCTGCCCTGGTCGACGACCCGCCACTGCTGCGCGGTGGCGTTCGTGTCGGCCTGCTGGCTGATGTCCGCGCCGCTGTTGGCGTTCGCCGCCTGGAGCACCAGCCCGCTGTGGCGGGCCCGGACCCGGTAGTAGCCGTCACCGGAGTCGACGAAGTCGAACTGCTGGCTGAGCCCGCCGTTGGCCGACTCCTGCTCGATGAGCGCGCCGGCCGCCGTCGAGGCGCCGGTGATCCCGACGAGCTTGCTGCTGTGCTGGGCCGTCAGCTTGTAGTTCACGCCGGTCTGGACCGGCGGCGTCGGCGGCGTGCTAGTGCCGAACTGCGTGATGAACTTCCACACCTCGCCCGAGGTCCACGTCTGCCAGCCGCTGCCGCCGCCGTCCTTCGGACCCGGGTCGTGCCCGCCGTCGAAGGCACCCCAGACGACCGGGTACCCGGCCCGGCAGCCGGAGTAGGCGGTGACGATGTGGGTCCGGCTGCCGGCGGCGGGCTCCGGCGGGTTCTGCGGGGTGCAGCCGTTGTTGCGCACGAACTGGTCGCGCAGCGAGCGCCCGGAGGCGATGGGCAGGACGTTGTCGGCGATGCCGTGCATCCCGATGTAGGCGACCGGCTGGGTGCCGCCGCTGCAGCCGCTGAGGTTCGCCCCGGAGTACACGGCGACCGCGCGGAACACGGTGGGCCGGGCGCAGGCGAGGGCGTAGCTCATGGCGCCGCCGTAGCTGAAGCCGCCGGCGAAGACCTGCGTGGTGTCGACGCACAGCGCGGCCTCGAGCTGCCGCAGCAGATCGTCGATGAAGGTGACGTCCTGACCGCCCGGGTTGGCCCAGCCGTTGCCGTTGCCCTGCGGCGCCACGAAGATCGTGTTGTTGCCGGAGCTGTCGGCCAGCCGGCGCAGCCCGTAGTAGGACCAGTTGTAGCCGTCGGTCCCGCCCGAGTCGACGTCGTTCATCGTGCCGCCCCGCCAGTGCAGGCCGACGAACAGCCGGTAGGAGTGGTTGTTGTCGTAATTGGCCGGCACCCGCAGGATGTAGCTGCGGTTCTGGCCGCCGCTGGAGATCGTGTGGGTGCCGCTCGCCAGCCCGGGTGCCTTCCCGCAGCCCGCGGTGCCGGCGGCCGCGGTGGCCGGGGCCGCGGCGGCGGCCGGGGCGGCCTGCGCGGTTCCGCTCACCCCCAGCGCGAGCACGGCTCCGATCACGGCGGAGGCGAACAGGGCTCTCTTCAGCATCACACGGCTCCCTCTGTCTACGGACGTCGTCGTCCTCCCGGGCCGGGGAAGATCCCGGGAGCAGTAAGGTCCACAATGGAATGTCTGGCGGGTGAGCTCACCGGCCGAAGAGCCGGCGCTGGATCTCCCGGCGGTAGTCCTCCAGGGTGTTGTCCAGGTGGACGCCGGCGGCGTGGGCCGCCGCGTCCGGATCGCCGTCCCGGATCGCCCGGAAGATCGCGGCGTGCTCGTCGACCGCGCCCGCCGCGTGCCCGCCGATCGCGCCGGACATCCCGATGATGTTCGACTGGCGTTGCAGGCGGCGGGCCTCGCCCACGGCCGCGACGAGGAACTGGTTGTGCGACGCGGCGGCGATCCCGGCGTGGAAGTCGTCGTCGCCCCGGTCGAACAGCGAGTACTGCCCGGTCAGGTAGCCGTGGCGGCAGGTCTCGGCGGCGGCCTCGATCGTGCGCAGCTCGGCGGGGGTGGCGTTGGCCGCGGCCAGGCGGCTGGCCGCGGTCTCCTGGATCCGGCGGAATTCGAAGAGCATGTAGACGTGGTCGAGATCGGCGGGCAGGAAGAACGCGCCCCAGCGGGACCCGCCGAGCATGCCCTCGTCGTCGGAGACATACAGCCCACGTCCTTTGTGCGCTCGCACCCGGCCGATGGCCGAGAGGATCTTGACGGCCTCCCGCACCATGGTCCGGCTCGTTCCCATCCGCGCCGCCAGCTCGTTCTCGGTCGGCATCCGGTCGCCGGGCCGCAGTTCCAGTTCGGCGATCAGCCGCAGGATCTGCTCCGCCACCACTTCGTAGCCGGGGCGGTACGGGACAGGCGGTGCTACTTCCTCGTCACGGGTCACGCAATGAGTATGACTCAGCAACTCCGGACAGCACCTTACCTCGCTCACCCGCCACCCGGTCAATCTTTGTCAGGGCGGCCTGAAAATTACATCACCGGCACCGGGACGGAGCAATGGGCCTGATCCTTGCTTGACGCCAGGCAGGCGCGCTGTTCTCATGGATCACCGACACCACAACGGAAAACCCGCCGAACACCCTCGAAACTTTCGAAAACCGGCGGACCTCCGCAGTGTCGGATGAGTCGTACACATCCTGCCCGGTTCGCCGTCGACCGGGGGCCGGCCGGCCCCGGGCCCGGCCCGCCGGACACTGGTTCCAGTACACAGTGGACGGTTGGGCCCAGCCCCGTCCCGGAGAGGCCCGCCCATGCCGTCGCGCACCGCCGCCGCCGCGCTCCTCACCGCCCTCGTGGTGACCGCGCTCGCCACCCCGCCCGCCCACGCGGCGACCGTCACCATCGCCGTCGCCCCGGACGGCAACGACACGAATCCCGGCACGCCGGCTCAGCCGGTGGCCACCCCGGCGAAGGCCCAGGAGCTGGCCCGCACCCAGGCGGCGGCCGGCAACGACGTCGTGGTGCAGCTCGCCGGCGGCACCTACCGGCTCTCCGCGCCGCTGCGGTTCACCAGCGCCGACTCCGCGCAGAACGGCCACACCGTCACCTGGCAGGCCGCGGCCGGCCAGAAGCCGGTCCTCTCCGGCGGCACGCCGGTCACCGGCTGGTCGGTGCAGGACGCCGGCCAGAACATCTGGGTGGCGTCCGTGCCGCAGGGCGCCGATTCCCGGCAGCTGTTCGTCGACGGCGCCCTGGCCCCGCGCGCGGGGATCACGATCTCCCGCAACGACGTGCAGGTCACCACGAGCGGGATGACCATCACCAACCCGGCGCTGAACTACCTGGCCACGCTGCCGCAGCAGAACCGGATCGAGGTGGAGAGCCAGAACTCCTTCACCGACCGGTACGCCCCGGTCGACCGGATCAGCGGGACGTCGATCGTCATGCAGCAGCCCGCGTGGAACAACAACAACTGGGGCTACGACACCCTCGCCAAGCCGTTCGGCGGCGGCCAGCTGTTCCTCGAAAACTCCTACTCGTTCCTGAAGAACACCGGCCAGTGGTACCTCGACCCGTCGGCCGGGAAGCTCTACTACAAGGCGCCCGGCGGCTGGGTCCCCGGCAGCCACGACGTCGAGCTCCCGCGGCTGCAGTCGCTGGTGCAGATCGGTGGCAGCTACGACAACCCGGTGCGCGGCCTCGCCTTCAAGGGCCTGAACTTCGAGCACACCACGTGGCTCACGCCCAGCACTTCGGTCGGGTACGCGAACCAGCAGACCGGCACGTTCCTCCCGGCCGCCGCGTCGATGCCGGCCGACTTCCTGACCTCCTGCCAGTCCGGCTGCCGCCAGTTCGAAGGCGCCCGCAACAGCTGGGCGCAGGCACCGGCCGCGGTCCAGGTCTCCGCCGCCACCGGGATCACCTTCAGCGGCAACACCTTCACCCACCTCGGCCAGGTGGCCCTCGGCATCGGCAACGACGCGAACGCGCACGCCTCCGGGGTCGGCCTGGGCGCGTCGTCGATCACCGTGGACCACAACACCTTCACCGAGAACTCCGGCGGCGGCATCATCGTCGGCGGCGTGCGCCCCGACGCCCACCACCCGTCGAACCCCGCGATGCTCAACAAGGACGTCACCATCTCGTACAACACGGTGAGCCGGGTCGCCCTGGACTACCGCGAGATGGCCGGCATCCTCTCGACCTACGCGACGCACACCGTGATCACGCACAACGACGTCTCGAACCTGACCTACGACGGCATCGACGTCGGCTGGGGCTGGGGTGCCAACGACCAGGGCGGCAGCCAGGACTACCGCAACCGCGGCCTGTACGACTACCAGCCCGTCTACAGCACGCCGACCACGCTGCGGGACACCGTCGTCAGCTACAACCGGGTGCACGGCACGAAGAAGCTGATGCACGACGGCGGCAGCATCTACAACCTCTCCGCCAACCCGGGCAGCTCGATCGACCACAACTACATCTACGACAACAACCGCACGGTCGGCCTGTACCTCGACGAGGGCTCCCGGTACGTGAGCGTCTCGGCCAACGTGATCCAGGACTCCGGCGTCTGGGCCTTCACCAACGCCAACGGCAGCAACAACACCAACGACAGCACCTTCAGCGGCAACTGGTACAACGGCGGCGCGACCCAAGTGGCCACCGGTTCGCCGCACAACAACGTCCTGACCGGGAACGTCCAGGTCAGCGGCACGAACTGGCCCTCGGGCGCCCAGCAGGTCATCGCCGCCGCCGGCACCGGCGGGACCACCACCCCGGCCGCCGGGCCGGTCCGCGCGCTCGGCAAGTGCCTGGACGTCAGCGGCGTCTCCACCACGCCCGGCGCCGCGGTCCAGATCTGGGACTGCAACGGCGGTACCAACCAGGCCTGGACCCGCAGCGGCGCCGGCGAACTGACCGTCTACACCGGCACGCGGTGCCTCGACGCCAGCGGCCAGGGAACCACGCCCGGCACCAAGATCGTGATCTGGAACTGCAACGGCCAGGGCAACCAGCGGTGGCAGGTCAACACGAACGGCAGCATCACCGGTGTCCAGTCCGGGCTGTGCCTCGACGTCACCGGGTCCTCGACCGCGAACGGCACGCTGATCCAGCTGGCCACCTGCACCGGCGCGAACAACCAGAAGTGGACTCTCGGCTAGCGCCCCAATGTGGCGTTCGGTGCGTCAGATGCACCGAACGCCACAATTGGTGGGTGAGATTGACCCCACACCCCAATTTGGGGCTTTAAATATAAGAATAACAAACCTCTTAAAAACAGA